>JBCCKJ010000261.1:0-3924 GCA_039027455.1 Pseudomonadota bacterium
CCGCGCGAACGCAAAAGGCTGTCCAGCGGGGTGTTGAAGAAAGCTGAATAGCGCGGCTTAGCCACGCAAATATCACCCGGCTGGGGTTTGAGCGCATCGACCATTTCGTAATCCCACCCGCCCCTTGCGAGCAGCTTGCCACGAAGTTCAGGGCGGTTTCGCATGGTCTTAAGCGCGTTGGATTTATGCCAGTTGGGCGACTTCGGGGTTCCAGCCTCAACGTATTCCGGATCCCAGCCATTCTGCAGAAAGACGATCGGCAGCCCGGCCGCGCGCGCCGCCGTCAGCGTTTCGCCAATGCGGCCGATAACGCCCGCTGCGCCTGAGATATCGAAACCGGCCAGATCGACATAACCGCCAGGCGAAGCGTAGGCGTTTTGCATATCGATCACGATCACGGCGGTCTGTGACGCGTCAAGCTTCAGCGGATCTGGCCTCGCGGGGAGCGCAATCGTTTGGGTCTGATCTGCCATCTCACCTTTCCTTTCAAAGAAAGTAGGCTCGCACAAGACCTAAGGACGTGGGTTTAAGTGTTGGCCAAGAGCTGATCTTTTCAAGTACCTCAAAATCGTACGGTTGACACTTATGCCTCAAATGAGACATAAGTGTCTCATGACTCCCAGGCTCAAACCCTCCTCGCTCGATGCCATCCTCGAAGCTGCTTTCGAACTTCTGGCCTCAAACCCCGGCGCTTCACTCGCCGATATCGCCACGCGCGCCGGCGTGGGCCGCGCAACCCTTCACCGCTACTTCTCCAGTCGTGATGACCTCCTCTTGGCGCTCGCTAAGGCGGCTGTGCGTGAAATGGACGACGCAGTTGCAGCGGCTTGCGCGGATTGCCCGACCCACTCCGACGCGCTTTATCGATCTCTTGAAGCTCTGGTGCCGCTTGGTGACCGATATCGGTTCTTGGCGAACAGTGCGTTTGAGGAAAATCCTGAACTCCAGGCCGAATACACACGCCAAGAACGCGAGACGGTTGAACTTGTTGATGCCGCCAAAGCCGAGGGCCTGTTTGATGCCATCGTTCCCACGCTTTGGATCGTGCAGAGTTTTGAGCATTTGCTCTACGCCGCGTGGGAGAGCGTCACGGCGCAACAATGCACGCCCGCTCAGGCGACCGATCTCGCTTGGCGCACGCTCACCAATGGCCTTGGAGCGCAATCATGATCACCGAGGCCATAGTCCAGCAACTCACTTCCGATATCGACGACGCTTTCTTCCTGATCGGCGCGGCCATCCTGGTGATCGAGATCGCCAAGGGTCTATTTTCCGGAACGTTGAAGGGACGCGGACTCCTCGACATAGGGGTTAGCGCGTCAACACAGATTCCGACTATTCTGGTCGAAGCCTTTCTGATGTCCTTCGTCTATTACGGGTTCGTCGCATTGAGCGAAGCGGCCGTCTCCTGGACCTTTCCGATCACTTGGTGGACCTTGGGCCTTGGCCTTCTCGCCGCTGACTTCGTCTATTACTGGGAGCACCGCATCGCGCACGAGGTGCGCCTGTTCTGGACCCAGCACGCTGTCCACCACTCATCGCGCTACATGAACACTTCGGTCGCCATTCGCTTTGGCCCATTTGAAGGGGCGATTTCCGCCATCCTTCACTTCCCGCTTATCCTGATCGGCTTCCCGGCAGAGATTGTGTTCTTCGGGATCTTCGTCGTGCTCGCCTATCAGGTGTGGATTCACACCGAACTGATTGGCAAGCTGGGATGGCTCGACGGTATTCTGAACACGCCGGCCAACCACCACGTGCACCACGCCTTTGACGATAAGTACATCGACACAAATTACGGCGGCATCCTGATTATCTGGGACCGGCTGTTTGGCACCTATCAGGCCGAGGAGGAGACGCCACGCTACGGGCTCAAGCGCGAATTCGACAGCGTAAACCCGTTCCTGGTGTGGTTTTCGGAATGGCCGCAGCTGTTGCGAGACTTAACCGAGGCGAAGACCCCCAAAGAAGCGCTTTGGTTCCTCTTTGGCCCTCCGGGATGGCGCCCAAAACCCGTGAAGGACAGTACCCCAAGCGCGCAATCCGTTCAAAGCTGAGGTGGCCGCATGTTGCATGGTCGACGCCTCTCGCTCGGCACCGTGTTCCAGGTCTTCTGGCGCCAGATCGGCGTGACCTGGGCGCTCGTATTCGTTGAGACGCTGCTGCTGGCCGCGCTGCCATGGCTGCTGGGGCGGTCCATCGATGGACTGATTGGAGATGACCTTGGCGCCTTTGTGGCGCTTGGTGCGGCCATGGCAGGCCTCCTTTTCGTAGGCGTCACGCGCCGGGTTTATGACACGCGGGCCTACGGGACGATCAGGGTCGAGCTGGGCAAAGCCACCGCGCGCACTTCTTCGCAGCACGCTGTATCCACCATCAACGCTCGGCTCGACATGAGCCACGAACTGGTCGATTTCCTCGAAGAGGAAGCGCCACTTCTCGGTGTCGCCTTGGTCCATGCCGGCGTGGCTATTGTCGTCTTGCTGACTTTCCACTGGGCGCTGGGCCTCGCGGCGATCATCGGCGCGATCCTATCGGCGGGTTTGTATGGCGGGTTCAGCCAACGCTTCTTCAACCTCAACGCGGCGCTGAACGCGCAAATGGAGCGGCAAGTGGGCGTTTTGGAGACAAAGCGGATGTCGCCGCTTCGCGCGCACCTTCTCGGATTGAGAGATCAACGCGTCAGCCTCTCGGATCTCGAAGCGTTGGTCTATGGCTTGATCTTCGCCGCCTTGCTTTCAATGCTCGCGTTCAACCTATGGTTTGCGACAACTCAGACGCTCGCCACTCCGGGCGAGGTTTTCTCCGTGGTCGTCTACTCATACGAGTTCATCGAATCCGCGGTGACACTCCCGATGATCTTACAATCGATCACGCGCCTTTCCGAGATAACCGACCGGATTAATCAAGGGCAACCAGAGGGCTAGGATCTGCAACTCCACTCCTAGGCCGCGCCTTCGCTCGCCTAAGTGAGGATCATCCGATCAGCCGTTCGATCAGCCAGAAGCTGCCGACCGTACCGATGGCGTAGGTTGCGAGCTTGAGGGCTTGCCCCTGTGTGCGCTGTGGCGCTCGGGAAAGTCCAGTAAGAACGACCATGGTGATCGCCACCACCAGCAATTGCCCGGCCTCCACGCCGACGTTGAACGCGAACAAGGCAGCGGCGAGCTGCGTTTGCGGCAGGCCAATATCCGCTAAGGCCCCGGCAAAACCAAACCCGTGGACAAGGCCAAAAGCGAAGGCGACGGCCCAGGGATAAGTGCGTGTAAGCGTGCGCCGTTCGGGATCGCGCAGCACGATCGCGACCTCGACCGCCAGGAAGACAATGGAAAGCGCTATCAGAGCTTCGACCGGGCGGCCGGGTAGTCCTGAATAGCCAAGAACCGTCGCCACTAGTGTAATCGAGTGTGCGACCGTAAACGCGGTTGCCGCTTTGACGACGGGCCATGGGCCGCGCACCAAAAGGACCAACGCGATGACAAACAACAAGTGGTCCCAGCCGAACACGATATGCTCAGCCCCGATTATGAAATAGTCGAACAGAACGCTGAGCGCGTCGGGTTCCGCCAGGATCGTGGCGACGGGCTGATCGGCGGTCAGACGAAAGCTCTGCGTGGGCTCTTCCAACGGGACGAAGCGCGCGATGGCGTCGGACTTTCCCAGCAATTCGCTGAGGCCGAACGCGCCACCAGCCGGGGGCGCGTCGCAGGCAAGGCTGGCTCGGCCCATAAGCGCTGCGGCTTGGATGCGTTGCACCGGCTCGCCCGTGAAGGCGCAGTTCCGCGGGATCACAGGCTCAAGACGGGTCGCTAAGGCCGCGCCGCTTCCGACCGCCAGTGTCACCTTCCAGTCCATCGTGTATTGGCCCGCTTCCACTTCGCGCAGCTCGACAACGGAAGGGCGCAGTTCATGCGCCGACAGCGG
>JBCCKJ010000262.1:0-3883 GCA_039027455.1 Pseudomonadota bacterium
CCGATCCATGGTCAAGCCTTTGCGCGACGCTGGCTGGCTGTGAAGAGACGCGCCGTGGCACCATTGCGGGGTGAACCAGACATCACGAGAGGGCGATTAGCCTCTGCCGACGCTTACGTCACCGGGACGAAA
The DNA here is from genome assembly GCA_039027455.1 of Pseudomonadota bacterium. Classification (GTDB taxonomy): domain Bacteria; phylum Pseudomonadota; class Alphaproteobacteria; order Sphingomonadales; family Sphingomonadaceae; genus Erythrobacter. The sequence continues at coordinate 133 of JBCCKJ010000262.1, forward strand.
GTCGAATGCGCATCGAAGAGCCCGCGCTCCCTCCAGCCCTCCATTTCCTACGCCCTCATTTTCCTACTGGGCCGTTTTCTGCTTCACACTCGCGGGTGACCCGCCGCACCCCTCCCACTTCCACCAACCTCCCCGTCCCCACGGGGGAGATCCCGACCTTCACCCCCGTCCCGCGCCAAACCCAGCGCCAGGACGGCTGGACCCCCGAGCGCCAACGCGCCTTTATCGAAGCGCTCGCCGACACCGGCTCGGTCACCGCCGCGTGCAAGATCGTCGCGATGAGCACGCACGGCGTCTACCACCTGCGCCGCTCCCCGGGCGCCGACGAGTTCCGCGAAGCCTGGGCCCGCGCGCTCGATCTTGGCGTCCAGCGGATCGAGGACGTCGCGATGGACCGCGCGCTGAACGGCGTGGAAGAGCCGCTCTATTCCTATGGCAAGCTGATCGGCACGCGCACGCGGTACAACGACCGCCTGTTGATGTTCATGCTGCGCAACCGCGCGCCGGAGCGCTTTGCCGAAGGGAAAGCCAAGGGTCTGGGCGCGATCGGCGCAATGGAGAAAAAGCGGCTCAAGAAGCGATGGCGCAAGGAGTGGGAGGCCGAGCAGCGCAACGTATCGCTGCAAGAGGTGCGCGAGAGCATCAACCGCAAGGTCAACGCGATACGCCTGCAGATCGAACGCGAGCGCGCGCAGGAATGGCAACGCCTCTCCCCCGAAACCCGCCGCGCCCACGCGCTGTTCGAACGGCTAAAAGCGCGGGACGAAGCGCGGTTGCGCTCGGCCGAGGAGGCGAACTCCAAGGCCGAGCGCGAGCGGCGCGCGCGACGCGACGAGGGGAATGTCGAGCCTTACGACTGGCGCCCCAAACCGCCCGAGCCCAAGCCGAGGAAGACGGTGCATTCGCTTAAGGATGAGAGTTGGGAGTGATGCGGAGCGAAGGCGCCTAGCGCAGGCGCTTGCGAAACAAACGGCAAGCTAGACGCCGGTGCGCGTCAGCGCATCGCGAACGCCCGGCCGGCGGGTCCGCGTGAGCGGAACCCGTTCGACGCCGCGCGGCGCATGGAGCGTTTGCGCCAGCAAACGCGGAACGGCGCGTGGGTGCGCTAGCGCTACGCAACAAACCGATAAAATTTATGGTGCCAGCGAGAAAACTGCGGGGGCGGCCGATCGGCTCTTGCTCGTACGCCGGTGGGTTGCATTGCATCATGGAAACCTCGATGCTACTTTGCCATTAGCTTACGCGTTGTGTCTGTTTGACATTGTTCGGCGTTTCGTCCGAATATCAAATTATTGTGTAGTATTGGGGCTCCAAATAGAGCGATATAAAATCGCCGAAGGACGCTCCACTCGATTTTATATCGCTCTATTTGGAGCATAGGTAAGCATGCTTCCATACTTTGGAGACTTGAGCGTGGAAAAACTCCACGTTCAAGCTCCCTCTGAGGTTGTTTTTCTTTGCGGCGGGCCTTGGTCGGATGAACACGACGAGCCAATCCTGTCCATGCGTGACGCATTTATGCGGATTGCTGAACATCAGGCGCTGCGTGGCAGAGAGTTAGTCCTTGCCGAAAATGTGACCCGTCTTTCGGCCTTCACAGCATATTATGATGAATTACTCGGTTTTGAGAACGACCTAGCTCAGATCGTGGAACTCATTCTGCTCTTCTGTGAAAGCGAGGGCAGTTTCGCTGAACTTGGTTCTTTTGTCATGCTTGGCGAAATCGCGAGCCGTGTTCTCGTCATAGTTCGTGACCATCATTGGAAAGACGATTCCTTCATAAAGCTTGGCCCGCTGCAGTATCTTATTAACAACCAAGATGAGTACTCGGTCTTCGTAATCGAAGATGCAGTTATGGGCATGCAGTCTGCGAATGTCGCTGAAATCAAGTTACAAGAGTTTCAGACTGCGATCGATGAACCTCTGAAGACACGGCTAAATCGGAGACGCGAACCGTCGACTTTTGACCATGAAAAGTCCGGGCACGTAATCAAACTAGTGGTAGGGTTGACGCAAGAGTACGGTGCCTTGACGTTAAAGGAGATTAGAGACGCCCTCAGTGCACTTGGCATCGACAAAGAAGAGAGGGAAGTTGGCGCGTACGTTCTGTGTGCTGAGGCCGTTGGATGGCTTACCAAGAAAAGCAAAGGCTTCAACGAGTACGTTGTCGCCACTGGTGGCGAGGATGCAGCACTCTTCCATGCCCCCGAAAACGCCGAGATAACTGATCGGAAGCGACGAAGACTTCTGATCAGAGAACACTGGAGCAAGAACGAACCGGCAAGGCTTCGTGCAATCAGCGAAGAAGTCGGAGGGGATCTATGAGCCGGGTTTTATCATTCCTCTCCAAGCACAGCGGGTTAAGCACTTCTGATGTTCGTTCGATAATCAAAAGAGCGCCTCGGAGTTATAAGTTCTTTCAGATACCGAAACGCACGAAGGGCGTTCGAGAAATCGCGCAACCTGCACGCGAAGTGAAGGCACTCCAGCGCCTCTTTGTTCGTGGACTTGATCGTTTGCCGATTCACGAAAGCGCGACTGCATATCGGCGCGGCAAGTCGATAGTACACAATGCAGAGCTTCATGCATCACCAAGCGGGATTATTAAGAAATACGATTTCAAAGACTTTTTCCCAAACATCAGATCGGCGGATTGGGAAGCCTACTGCGACGCGAACACCATATTCGTGGACCCAATTGATATCGAGCTATCCACCGACCTACTCTTCCACCGACCCAAGCGAAATAGCGAAAGGCTGATTTTGGCGATCGGGGCACCTTCTTCCCCGTGGTTGTCTAATGTGTTGATGCATGACTTTGACACCGCAATCGCGCAGCGCGTCAAACAAGATCATATCGTCTATTCAAGGTATGCGGACGATCTGACATTTTCCGCTCCGCGTACCGGGCATCTTACCAGAGTCGATTCCGCTCTCAAGGCAGTGCTTAGGGAGATTCAATCGCCTCGACTTCGTTTAAACTCGGCCAAAACCGTCACAGCAACCACGAAGTACAAACGCGTAGTCACAGGCTTGGTCCTAACCACCGAAGGCAGTGTCTCGGTTGGCCGTGAACGGAAGCGGCTAATTAGAGCGATGCTTCATCATGCGGCAACGGATCGGCTTGACGGAGAAGGCATTGAAAAGCTTCGGGGTCTGCTTGCATTTGCCCTTAGCGTCGAGCCTTCATACTTCACGCAGGCCATAGCGAGGCATCAAGAGAACTTACCAGAGTCTATTCGAAGTCTCTTGTCCGTCTAAGGATCGGAATAGAGTGCCACGCGCCGTTCCACGATTGCTGGCGCAATCGCTCCATGCACCGCGTGACGTCAAACGGGTTCGCCCTTCGTGACGCTCAGGGCGACCCGCTGGCCGGAATTACAGCCTCGTGCGCCTAAGCCTGCGGTTGCTTCGCAATCCTCGACTTACGCGCGGGGCTTCATTCCTCACCCATCCGCAGCGCCGCGATAAACGCTTCCTGCGGGATGCTCACATTCCCATACTCCCGCATCTTCGCCTTCCCCTTTTTCTGCTTTTCCAACAGCTTTTTCTTACGCGAGATGTCGCCGCCATAGCATTTGGCGGTCACGTCCTTGCGCAGGGCGGCGATGGTTTCGCGGGCGATGATCTTGCCGCCGAGCGCGGCCTGGATCGGGATTTTGAACAGGTGGCGCGGGATCAGGTCTTTCAGCCGCTCGCACATGCCGCGGCCGCGCTCTTCGGCGACCGAGCGGTGCACGATCAGCGACAGC
>JBCCKJ010000263.1:0-3870 GCA_039027455.1 Pseudomonadota bacterium
ACCTTCGCGGTGGAGAGCGGGGTGCTCATCCCGAGGGCCGACAGCGAGACAATTGTCGAAGCGGCCTTGAACGCATGTCCCACGCCTAAGCGGGTCTTGGATCTGGGGGTCGGCTCGGGCGCGCTCTTGCTGACGGTTTTGGCGGAGCGACGGGGATGCGACGGGGTTGGGATCGACGCGTCTTCCAAAGCCATCGACGTCGCGCGCCAGAACGCGACTGCTCTACAGATCGTCGGAAACTGCGATCTCCGCTTGCTGGATTGGCGCCAAAGCGGCTGGAGCGATGATCTAGGCGTTTTCGACCTTATCCTATGCAATCCGCCCTATGTGGAAGCCGACGCGGCGCTGGAACCGGATGTTCGCGACTTTGAGCCCGCAAGCGCGCTTTTCGCCGGGCCAGACGGGCTGGATGACTATAAATCGATCATTCCACAGCTGCGCGGATTGCTAACGCCGGGCGGCATTGCGGTCCTCGAGATTGGCGCGCTGCAAGCGGCTCCTGTGACCGAAATGGCGCGCAAAAACGGCTTTGAAGTGGACTTCAAGCACGATTTAGCGGGCCGACCAAGGGGTTTGGTCCTTTCGTGAGGAAATTAAGCACAGGGCTTGGCAAAGTGACTTTGGCTCGCTAGCTATCGAATCGGACTTACCGAACAGCGATAGCCGCTGATTTGCTAAGTCAAGCTCCGCTTTATTGGTTGTATTGGCCGTCTGGGTCTAAACCCTTTGGTCTACGCAACTCGGAGCGAACGCCGTGGTCTGGGTGGAACACGGTTTTGTGTAGGACCCAAAAGGGGATCCAATGGCCGCACGACAACGCACGTTTACTTGCACAGCGTTGGTGGTGATCGGTCGCGGATAAGGAAGATTTTCCTTGAATAACAATCGTAACAATCGTCGTCGCGGTCGCGGCAATCGCAATCAGGGCGGCGCCAATAACCAGAACCGGATCGACAGCCGGGCGCGGGGTAACGCGCCGCAACTGCTCGATAAGTACAAAAAGCTCGCGCAAGATGCGCAGCATAATGGCGACCGGGTTCAGGCTGAATACTATCTGCAGTTCGCCGATCACTATTTCCGCGTGATCGCGGACAACAAGGCGCGGCAGGAAGAGGCGCGCGCCAAGCGCAACGAAGGTCGCGATCAATCCTCTGACGACGGTGAGGACGGCGAGGAAACCGAAGGTCGTCGCGGCGACAATCGGCGTAACAACCGCCGTGGTCGCAACCGCCGCGAGGACGGCGACATCATCGAAATAGAAGGTGAAGCGGGCGTCGAAGGCGAAATGGCCGACCAGGACATGGAGCGCGCTGAAGACACCGGCGAAAGCGACGAGAGCGAGCGTAAGCCGCGGCGTCGCCGATCCGCCAAGGACGACGATCGCGCTCCGCGCGCGCGCAAACCGCGTGAACGCAAGGCGCGCGACGAGGATGGCGGCGAGATCGATTCCTCTGTTTTGCCGCCTTCGATCGGTGGCGAGGCATCTTCCGGAAATGATGACGGCGACGCGCTCGAAGCGGTAAGCTAGTTGCCCTTGGCGACAACGAAGCTGGGTTGATCAAGCGGACCTGTCGGCTTTTGCGATGAAGGCTCAAGCGCTAGCTATTTTGCAAAGACTTACAGGCTTGTCGGACCGCCGACCGGCCTTGACGCTCGCGATTTTGGGCCTTGTTGTCGCCCTGGGATATCCGCCCCTGCATCTGTGGTGGGTGGCGCTGCCGGCCTTGGCGCTGGCCATCTCGATACTGCGGAAAGCCACCAATTGGCGTGCAGCCATCTGGCGGGGATGGGTGTTCGGCTGGGCGCATCTGGCGCTCGCGAACAACTGGATTGCGACCGCGTTTACGCATCAAGCGAAGATGCCCGAATTCCTCGGATGGCTCGCGGTTCCGCTCTTGTGCGTCTACCTCGCGGTGTATCCGGCGCTCGCCTCGCTCTCGGCGCATTGGTTAGCGCGAAAAGCCAAGCCGTTAGCTTACACAGCCATGTTCGCGGGTGTGTGGATCGTCTTTGAATGGATGCGCAGTTGGGTGTTCACAGGCTACCCTTGGCCACCCTTGGGTCTGTTGCTTTTGGGCGCCTGGGATCGGCCGGGCCTTGCGGTCGTGTTGCCTTGGATGGGCACCTACGCGCTCTCCGGCCTCGCTATCCTGTGCGCTGGCGCCATCACGATGATTTTCGGTTCGCGGCTCCGCGCCGTTTGGATAACGCTGGTCGCAGCGATGGTGGTGACCATGCTCTGGCCCACTCAATCGGGGGGCGATAGCAAGGTGCGCTTCACGCTTGTTCAGCCCTATATCCCGCAAAAAGAAATCAACGATCCATCGAAGTTCGAGATTCACTTTCAGCGTCTCTCGGCGCTGACACGCTCGGAGCGTGAAGGCTCTCGCATTGTGCTCTGGCCCGAGAGCGCCATTCCGGATTTTCTTGAGGATGGATATCCACAGCAATACTATAACGCGATGACCGCGCTAAATCCGGAGACGGGGCGTGGCGATCCCGAATACGCCAAAGCACGGATCGCGCGGGTCATCGGTTCAGACGCGACGCTTTTGATGGGGGTCGTCAATCTCGACATCGATCAGGTGGACGGTCGCCGCGCCGCGGTAAGCGCGCGTAACTCTGTGGTCGCGTTAGACGGTTCCGCGCAGATCACGGAGCATTACGCCAAGGCGCATCTCGTTCCCTATGGCGAGTACCTTCCCATGCGGCCTCTGCTCGAGCCGTTGGGCCTTACGCGACTGGTCGCAGGGACAATCGATTACAAACCAGGGCCAGGGCCTGCGACGTTTGATTTGGACGAGTTGGGGAAAGCAGGCATCCAAATCTGCTACGAGATCGTGTTCTCCGGGCGAGTGGTGGATCGTAACAATCCTCCCGACTACATCTTTAATCCTTCGAACGATGGGTGGTTTGGCTGGTGGGGCCCACCTCAGCATCTCGCCCAAGCCCGGATGCGCGCTCTGGAAGAGGGGCTGCCTGTTCTGCGCTCGACAACAACCGGGATAAGCGCGGTGATTGATGCGAACGGTTCGGTTCGCCAGACGATTGCGATGGGGGAAGCGGCGGCTCTCGAAGGGCTCATCCCCAAAGCGCACCCGCCGACACTCTTTGCCCGATTGGGCAACGCTCTCGCGCTCGGATGGGCTGCTTTTGCGCTTTTCCTCGGACTGATTGGGCCAAGATTGCTTGCGCTTATGAAACGGCGCAGCTAGTGCGCACAGCACACATAAAGGTTTCCTTATATCTGCATAAGGAACCATAGAACGAAGCCCATCTAGCGGGAGCTCTCATGCGCCAGGAATATCTCTTCACGTCGGAAAGCGTATCCGAAGGTCACCCCGATAAGGTGTCTGATCAGATCTCGGACGCGATCGTTGACCTCATGCTTTCCAAAGATCCTGAGGCGCGTGTGGCATGCGAAACCATGACGACGACCCAGCGCGTCGTTCTTTCTGGCGAAATCCGCTGCAAACCGATGTACGACAGCACCCGTGAAGACTGGAAATTCAACAGCTATTGGGCCCCGGGCGCGCGCGATGAGATTGAAAGCGCGGTGCGTCGCACCGTCGCTGAGATCGGATACGAACAACAAGGCTTCCATTGGGAAACGCTAACCTTTGAAAACCACCTGCATGGGCAATCGGCTGAGATCGCTATGGGCGTTGACGCCGGCGCAGAGGGGTCGAACAAAGACGAAGGCGCAGGCGACCAAGGCATCATGTTCGGCTTTGCCTGTGACGAGACGCCCGATCTCATGCCAGCCACGCTCGATTACAGCCACAAAATCCTTGAGAAGCTGGCGGCGGATCGAAAGTCTGGAGCGGCTCCGTTTCTTGAGCCTGACGCGAAGAGTCAGGTCACGCTGAA
>JBCCKJ010000264.1:0-3859 GCA_039027455.1 Pseudomonadota bacterium
AGCGCTTGAAGACCAACACCCGTAATGGTCTCGCACACCTGCTGCAGCCAGCAAAACGCTTCACCGGAATAGGAATAGGCCGTGCCCGGCTCAAACTTGCCCACGAGCGGAACGTTTTCATCCTCGGGACCATCCGCGCGCCAGTTGGGCCATCCCGTCCGGTGCGTAAGCACGTGCCGCACCGTGATTGCGCGATTCCATTCGGTGTCGACAAAATCATCGGGCCGGAAACAGTCGGCCAATCGATCATCAAAACCGATCACCTCGTCTTCCACCATGCGCATCACGGTGTAAGCAAACAGTGGTTTTGTAAGCGAGGCGGCCTGGAAAAGCGTGTCAGGCTTGATCCGGGCGCCGGTTTCGATGTTGGCAAGGCCAAAACTGCCTTCCCATGCGACCTCGCCATCCTCGAGCATCGCTATCCCTACGCCGGGAACCGCAAATTCGCGCATGGCGGCGCGCACGGCGTCCAGTTTCGCCTCGTCCGGCACCCATGAGGCTATCGTTTGCGCTTTGATAATGGTGGGAAACGAAAGGCCCGCTAAACCAGCGGCCCCCATCTTCAGAGCGGTGCGACGAGATGGCGTGCTTGTCATGGCGAACTCCGACAATGGACCCGAGCGACCTTAGTTTCAGCGCTCTACCGGGGGCTTTTGTGCATCTGAACAATGGATCGACCAAAAGTCGATCCATACCGACGGAACTTTCCGCTGTGGTTCCCGTTTATCCGATTGAAAAAAGCGATGAACTCAATCGTTTTTATCCGCTTTATTGCACCGCAGCATATCCTATGTGCAGTGCAACAGTTTTCCACCCTCTCCTCTCAACCTCTCAAACAGGAAAATTATCGCAATGGGTATTATCGGTTCGACCATCAAACCGTTCACCGCCACCGCTTTCAAAGCCGGCGAAGACTTCTACGACGTCAGCGAAAAGGACATCGACGGCAAGTGGGCCGTGTTCTTCTTCTATCCCGCGGACTGGACTTTCGTCTGCCCCACTGAGCTCGAAGATCTCGGCGAAAAATACGAAATGCTCCAGTCGATGGGCGTTGAAGTGTTCGCCGTTTCGACCGACACGCATTTCAGCCACAAAGCCTGGCACGACAACAGCGAGAAGATCGGCAAGCTGAACTTCCCGTTCCTGGGCGACCAGATGCACATCCTGTCGAACAACTTCGGCGTGCTGCGTGAAGGCGTTGGCCTGGCCGACCGTGCGACCTTCGTGGTCGATCCGGACGGCGTGATCCAGATCATGGAAATCACCTGCGAGGGCGTGGGCCGCAACGCCAACGAACTGACCCGCAAGATCAAGGCCGCGCAATATGTGCGCGCCAACCCCGGTCAGGTTTGCCCGGCGGCGTGGGAAGAAGGCAGCGAAACTCTCGCTCCCTCGCTCGACCTCGTCGGCAAGATCTAAGCCCGACAGTCACCACACCAAACACTGGCGCCGCCCCCTCTTTGAGAGAGGCGGGCGGCGCTGCTCTCTTAAGCCACTGAATTTCCGCAAAGGACGCGCCCCATGCTCGACGCAAATATGCAAGGCCAGCTTAAGCAGTACCTCGCCAATCTGCGCGAGCCGATTGAGCTCGTCGCGACCCTCGATGAGGGCGAGAAGAGCGCGCAGACGCGCGAATTGCTGAGCGAAATTGCGGACCTGCACGAGATGGTCTCTGCGTCTTTTGACGGATCGAACGGTCGCGTGCCCAGTTTCGATATTGTCCGCGCCAGCGATCCCTCCCGAGCGGTGACTTTTGCTGGCTTACCCATGGGCCACGAATTCACGTCGTTGGTGCTTGCGCTGCTGTGGGCTGGCGGACACCCGCCCAAGGTGGACGCCGACCTGATCGAACAGGCGCGCGCGCTCGAAGGCAAATACGAGTTTGAGATGTTCTTCTCGCTCACCTGTCACAACTGCCCCGACGTGGTGCAGGCGCTGACGCTTATGGCGCTGGAAAACCCGGAGGTTTCGGCCACGCTCATCGAGGGCGGCACGCACAAGGACGAAGTTGAACGCCGCGACATCATGGCGGTGCCGGCGACCTTCCTCAACGGCGAGACGTTCTATAACGGCAAGATGGAACTCTCCGAAATCCTCGCTAAGCTCGACACCGGCGCGGCCGATAAAGCCGCTGAAAAGATGAGCGCGAAAGAGCCCTTCGAAGTGCTGATCATCGGCGGCGGGCCTGCCGGCGTCGCCTCGGGCATCTACACCGCGCGCAAAGGCTTTACCACGGGCATCGCGGCGGAACGCTTTGGCGGCCAGTTGCAGGACACGCTCGGCATCGAGAACTTGCCCGGCACCGCCTACACCGAAGGCCCTAAGCTTTCCGATGAGCTGAAGAAGCAGGTGGCCGAAAACACCATCGACATGATGGACTTGGCGCTTGCCAAGGAACTGAAGCCCACCGATGTACCCGGAGGCCTTCACGAGGTGCATTTTGAGAATGGAGCGGTGCTCCAGGCCCGCTCACTCATCCTCTCGACCGGAGCGCGCTGGCGCGAGCTCGGCGTTCCGGGCGAAGCCGAATACCGCAACAAAGGCGTCGCCTATTGTCCGCACTGCGACGGCCCGCTGTTCAAAGGCAAGCGTATCGCGGTCATTGGCGGCGGCAACTCCGGCGTCGAAGCCGCGATCGATTTGGCCAAGATCGTCGGTCACGTCACTTTGATCGAGTTCGACACTAAACTGCGCGCGGACGAAGTGCTGCAAGCCAAGCTGCGCTCGCTGCCTAACGTCGAAGTCATTACCAACGGTCAGACGACCGAAATCACCGGCGAAGGCGGCAAGGTCAACGGCCTGATCGTGAAGGACCGCGAGACCGGCGAACTCCGCACCATCGCGCTAGAAGGCGTGTTCGTGCAGATCGGCCTCGTGCCCAACACCGAATGGCTCAGATCTTCCGGCATCGCGCTGTCGAAGTTCGGCGAGATCGAGATTGACGAACAAGGCGCAACCAATCTGCCCGGCGTTTTCGCCGCGGGCGATGCAACGACGGTCCCCTACAAGCAGATCGTCGTCGCGATGGGCGAAGGCTCCAAGGCGGGCCTTTCTGCGTTCGACTACCTGATCCGCAACGAGCCGGTCGAAGACATCGCGCAAGCGGCGTGATTCTGGAGATCGCCCATCCGGGCGATCTTCCTCGCTAGATGTCCTCCGGCGAATCTTCGCCTGCGGACCCGCTGCGGCCGGCCCTTAGCCTTGCGACCGCTAGCGGTCGGTGTCCCAACAACTGTGGCGCGTTGTCCCATGTGGCGGCGCGCCTTTTTCCTGTCTGTTGTGCACTGCATCAATAAGTCAGGCTCGTTTCAATCGGTTCTTCCGATCAACCTCTGCAGGTTAATCGCTTGGACGAATAATCCGCTCTCCATCATCATCACGACATCAAACACGCGCAGTCCCGAGTCTTGCGGGGGCGCACATTTGACTAAGGAGAGCAGAAATGGACGTCAAAGCCGGAGACATGAGCGGATGCCCCTTCCACGCCGACGGTGGAATGCGCAACCTTCTAGGACGCACCAACCGCGATTGGTGGCCCGAGGCAACCCAGCTGGATATCCTCACGCAAGAGGGCAAGAGCGCCAACCCGTATGGCGATGACTTCGATTACGCCGAAGCGTTCAACACAATCGATTACACCGCGCTCAAGGCCGACTTAACCGCGCTTATGACCGACAGTCAGCCGTGGTGGCCGGCGGACTACGGCCATTACGGTCCGTTCTTCATCCGCATGGCGTGGCACGCGGCGGGCACCTATCGCACCGGCGATGGCCGCGGCGGCGCGGGCAGCGGGCAACAGCGCTTCGCGCCGCTCAACAGCTGGCCGGACAACGGCAACCTCGACAAAGCGCGTCGTCTG
>JBCCKJ010000265.1:0-3857 GCA_039027455.1 Pseudomonadota bacterium
AACGGGCATCCAACGCCCGGATCGTATCACCTCTTGAAAGGACAAACCCATGGCACGTGACGCCGTTATCGTCTCCACCGCCCGCACCCCGATTGGCCGGGCTTATAAAGGTGGTTTCAACGCCACTCCGGGCGCTACGCTTGGCGCGTATTCCTTCAGCGCGGCGGTTGAGCGCGCCGGTATTGACCCGGCCGAAATCGATGATGTCGTCTGGGGCAGCGCGCTCCAACAGGGCGCGCAGGGCGGCAATATCGGCCGTCAGGTCGCGCTGCGCGGCGGCGCTCCGGTGACCGTCTCGGGCCAGTCGATCGACCGTCAGTGCTCCTCGGGTATGATGGCCATCGCCACCGCGGCGAAGCAGGTTCTGGTCGACAATATGGATGTCGTTGTGGGCGGCGGTCAGGAATCGATCAGCCTTGTGCAGACCCCGGAAATGCGAGTGCAGCCCGATCCCTCGCTGATCGCGATGCATAAGGACATCTACATGTCCATGCTCAACACCGCTGAGACCGTAGCCGTGCGCTACAACGTCAGTCGTGAAGCGCAGGACGAATACGCGCTGCAATCGCAGATGCGCACCGCCGCCGCACAGCAGGCCGGCGCGTTTGACGACGAGATCGTTCCCGTCACCACCACCATGATGGTGAAAGACAAAGAGAGCGGCGAAATCTCGCAGCAGGAAGTCACCATTGAGAAGGATGAGGGCAACCGCCCGCAGACCACGCTTGAAGGTCTCGCAGGCCTTAATCCGGTTATGGGCCCGGACAAGTTCATCACCGCAGGCAACGCCTCGCAGCTGTCCGACGGGTCTTCGGCCAGCGTCGTGATGGAAGCCTCGGTCGCCGAGAAGAAGGGTCTCAACCCTCTTGGCCGTTATGTCGGCATGGCGGTCGCCGGCACGGAACCCGACGAGATGGGCATCGGCCCTGTCTTTGCGATCCCGAAGCTGCTTGAGCGCAACGGCCTCAAGATGGACGATATCGGCCTTTGGGAATTGAACGAAGCGTTCGCCGTGCAGGTGCTCTACTGCCGGGATCGCCTCGGCATCGACAACGATATCCTCAACGTCAACGGCGGCTCGATCTCGATCGGCCACCCCTACGGCATGACCGGCGCGCGCTGCGTGGGCCACACGCTGATCGAAGGCAAGCGTCGCGGCGCGAAATACGTCGTCACCACGATGTGCGTCGGCGGCGGCATGGGCGCGGCGGGCCTGTTCGAGGTGTTTTGATGAGTCTTTTCGCTCACGGCTAGCGGGCTTTCGCCTGCGCCTGCGCGGGGGCGGCCCATCGGCCGGCGCGCGCCTTGAGTCTTTGGCGCGCTTTGACTTCTGTGACCAAGAATTTGAGGCGGCGCGGGGAGCGATCCTCGCGCCGCTTTTTCGTGGGCAATGATGGCAAAGACAGCGGCCATGCGGTATCCCTGTCGCGAGTGAAGACGGGGTAATGTGGTATGATCACAAGCGACTATCTGCGCTCCATGGCGCGTTACAATCGCTGGCAGAACGAAAGCCTGTACGAGGCCGCTGCAAGCCTATCGGACGAAGCCCGGAGGGAGGATCGCGGCGCGTTCTTTTGCTCGATTCTCGGCACCTTGTCGCATCTCTATTGGGCGGATCGGATCTGGCTTTCGCGCTTCGATCTGTGCGAGCCGCCCGATGTCCCCAATCCCCAAAGCGGGAGCTTTGTGGACGACTTCGCCGAACTACGGGCCAAGCGTGAGGAACTGGACGCCACGTTGATTGAATTCTGCGAGGGCTATGAGGCTGGCCCGGTTACCGGCGCGCTGGAATGGTACAGCGGCGCGATCAAGGCTGACGCCAAGGCGCCTCTGCCGGTCGTCTTTACGCATTTCTTCAACCACCAGACCCACCATCGCGGGCAAGTCCACGCCATGCTCACCGCCGCCGGAGCGAGCCCGAAAGACACCTGCCTGTTCCTGATGCCGCTGGAGCTTTGGCCCGCCTCATAACGCGAGTGAGCGCTGCGCTTGGGCCATGCGCGCGGCACTGACCGTGTCGGCTGCGCCATAGCCGCCCTTGCCCTGTTCCCTATCGGCGGGCAGTATCGAGCTGGGGGCTGTCAATCGCACGGAGGGATCGCGCATCGTGAACGTTTCCGACACACCCCTAGTCATCATCACCGGCGCCTCGTCTGGTATAGGCCTCTACGCAACTCAAGCGCTGATCGCGCGAGGGTGGCATGTCATCATGGCGTGCCGCGATCTCGATAAGGCGGCGGCTGCGACGCGTTCGCTCGACCTGCCGCCGGATGGCTACACACTGATGGAGATTGATCTCGGCTCGCTCGCCAGTGTGGGCGCGTTTTGCGACGCGTTTCGCGATCAGGGCCGCCCGCTTGATGCGCTTGTGTGCAACGCCGCCACCTACATGCCGCGCCTGCCGGAACCGCTCCGTTCGCCCGAAGGGTACGAACTGAACGTGGCCACCAATTACTTTGGCCACTTTGTGTTGGCCAATCGGTTGCTCGCGGACTTGCAGCGCGCGGACGCGCCACGGCTGGTGACGCTGGGAACTGTCACCGCCAATTCGGAAGAATTTGGTGGTAAGGTTCCGATCCCCGCGCCGGCGGATCTCGGCGATTTCGCGGGCCTGAAGTCCGGCTTTCGCGCCCCGGTCGCGATGATCGATGGCAAGCCGTTCAAACCCGGCAAGGCTTATAAAGACAGCAAGCTCGCCTGCATGATGATGAGCCGCGAACTGCACTCGCGTTTTCACGACAGCACGGGCATTGTTTTCAGCACGCTCTATCCCGGATGCGTTGCGGATACGCCGCTGTTCCGCAACGCGCCCAAGGCGTTTCAGACGATCTTTCCGTGGTTTCAGAAGAACATCACCGGCGGCTATGTCTCGCAACCACTGGCGGGTGAGCGGGTGGCGCAGGTGGTCGCGGACGCCGCTTTCGCGCAATCCGGCGTGCACTGGAGCTGGGGCAACCGCCAACGCGAAGGGCGCGAGGCGTTTGCGCAAAGCCTTTCCGAAAAGGCGACCGACGCGACGCGCAGCCGTGAGCTTTGGGACCTGACCGCGGGCTTGGTCGGTATGGAAACGGTTTCGGCTGAGTAGCTTTAAGGATTTGAAGAAGCGGCTCGGTGCAGTCGCGGCTTACGCGCCCAGCAGCGCTTTCGCCTCCGCGTCGATCGCCCGGATCACTTCGGCGGCGGTGTTGTTTCCGCGGATCAGCCCGGTCCCTTCGCCCACGGTCACATGCGCTCGGGTGTAGTCGCCCGCGGCCACGCCCGCTTGATAGTCCGCGATGGCGGCGACGGGGTCGGCGCGCAGCTCGTGCAATCGGTCTTCCCACTGTTTGTGAATGGCGTTGCGAAGCGAGCGAAAGTCGTACTCTTCGGGCCAGTCCTTTTCGCGCAGAATGTCGAACACCGCTGAGCGTGCGGTGTCGTCGCCGCCCGCTTTCACGGCTTCGTCAATGGCCGCGTCGGCGGCGAGGGATTCGCGGGTTGCCCATAGGCGCGAACCGATAAGCGCGCCGTCAGCTCCCAGCGTCATCGCCGCCGCGAGCCCGCGCCCATCCGCGATTCCGCCCGCGGCCAAGAGATCGACCTCGGGCGCGTTCGCGGCCAGCCAATCGGCGATTTCGGGCACAAAGGTGAAGGTGCTGCGCCCCTCAAACGCGTTCATGCCGTGGCCACCCGCTTCCGCGCCTTGCGCCACGATAACGCTCGCGCCCGCGTCTACAGCGGGCCGTAACTGCGCCATGGTCTGGATCTGATAAATGAGCGGCACGCCCCGGCTCACCACGTCGCGCGCAATCGCTCCCGGATCGCCAAACGACAACATGATGGCGGCGGGCTTGGTTTCGCGGTCGAGAACGTAATCA
>JBCCKJ010000266.1:0-3856 GCA_039027455.1 Pseudomonadota bacterium
AAGGTTGATGTGCTGGCGTTGGGCATGCTGACTTGCATCAAGAAGTGCCTTGATATGCTCGAGGACCATCACGACCGCGCGCTCACGCTGGCGACCGTCCCGCGCGAGGATCCGGAGACCTACGCGATGCTGCGTAGGGGGGATTCGCTCGGTGTGTTTCAGGTTGAGAGTCGCGCGCAGATGAACATGCTGCCGCGCCTTCGCCCGCGCGAGTTTTACGATCTCGTCATTCAGGTGGCGATTGTGCGCCCGGGGCCAATCCAGGGCGATATGGTGCACCCTTATCTCAAGCGTCGCCGTGGGGCGGAGGCGGTCGAAATTCCGTCGCCATCCCCAAAGTATGGGCCGCCCGATGAGCTTTCGAGCATTTTGAAGCGCACGCTGGGGGTCCCGATCTTTCAGGAGCAGGCGATGAAGATCGCGTTGGACGCGGCCAAGTTTGACTCAAGAGAAGCCAACCGGCTGCGTAGGGCGATGGCGACCTTCCGGTCGCGTGGCATGGTGCATGAACTTGAGGACCTGATGGTCGGCAAGATGGTGGAGCGTGGGTACGATGAGGAATTCGCGCAGCGCTGCTTCAATCAGATCAAGGGTTTTGGCGAATACGGCTTTCCCGAAAGCCACGCGGCCAGCTTTGCGCATCTGGTTTACGTTTCCAGTTGGCTGAAATGCCACTTCCCGGCGGCGTTTGCGGCGGCGCTGCTCAATTCGCAGCCCATGGGTTTTTACGCGCCCGCGCAGATTGTGCGCGACGCGAGAGAGCATGGGGTCAAAGTGCTGCCGGCCGATGCGAACCACTCGGAGTGGGACTGCACGCTGGAGGAGATCGGGGAGGCGGGAGATGCGAGGTCAGGCCGCCTCGACAAGCATATCGCTTTGCGGCTTGGCCTCCGACAGATTGATGGCTTGCCTGAGCATGTCGCGGCGCAATTGATCGCCGAGCGTGCCGAGAACGGCCTCTATTGTGATGTTGCCCAATTGCGCGAGCGGGCAGGGCTGTCTCCAGCGCATATCGAACGGCTCGCCAGCGCCGATGCGTTCTCGTCGCTCGAAATTTCGCGCCGAAAGGCTTTATGGGACGCGCGCAGCCTTATTGCGGAGCCGGATCTACCGCTCTTTCGCGCCACGAACACGCGCGACGAGGGTAGGGAGCGGCGCGCGACGAAGCTGCCCACCATGCCGCTCTCCGAAGAGGTGGTGGCCGATTACCAGACAACCCGCCTCAGCCTGAAAGCGCACCCGATGTCGTTCCTGCGGCCTGAACTCGCGGAACGCGGCTTTGTGCGCGCCTGCGACCTTCGCAACCGCAAGTTTCGGTCCATGGTGCAAGTCTCAGGCGTGGTGCTGATCCGTCAGCGCCCGGGCAGCGCTAAGGGCGTGTGCTTTATCACGTTGGAAGATGAAACTGGCGTGATCAACCTCGTGGTGTGGCCCGATCTGAAGGAAAAGCAGCGCAAAGTGGTGATGGGCGCGCGGTTGATGGAGGTGCGGGGGCGCGTTGAATACGATGACGAAGTGATCCACGTGATCGCGCATCATATGACCGACGCGACGGGCAAACTCTACGCTCTTTCCGATGACATGCTCGCTGCCCCGATCGCGCGGGCAGACCACGTCAATTCGCCGATCAGCAGCCATAAAATGCCCGCAAGTCGGGCCACCATTTCTCTGGGAGAGGTCAAAGAAGAGGACATCCGCCAAACGCCGCGCCCGCGCGAGATCATCGACGAACTCCCTCAGCCTAGAGGACACCCGCGCAATCATCGGATCATCCCGAAATCGCGCGATTTTCACTAAGTCAGTTGGTCTCTAGGGCGTATCCGGCTGACCGGACCGTGCGGATCGGATCCTTGACGCCATCAATGCCTATGGCTTTGCGCAGGCGGCGAATGTGAACATCTACAGTTCGTAGCTCGATATCCGATCCCGTGCCCCACACACCGTCGAGCAGTTGGCCACGGCTAAACACGCGACCTGGGCTTTCCATAAAGAACTTTAGCAGCCGGTATTCGGTTGGTCCAAGCTGCAACGAACGACCACGGCGCTGCACCTTGTGCGCCACAGGATCCAGCTTGATATCGCCAACCTCGATGGTTTCGCCCGCCAGAGCAGGGCGGATACGGCGCATTACGGCGGCAACGCGGGCCAGAAGCTCGCGAGGAGAAAAGGGTTTGGTGAGATAATCGTCGGCGCCCGTTTCAAGCCCACGCACCCGATCGTCTTCCGCCTCGCGCGCGGTGAGCATGATAATGGGCACATGCGCCGTTTCTTTGTCACGGCGCAAGCGACGGCACACTTCAATGCCGCTAGTGCCTTCAATCATCCAATCCAGGATGATCAGGTCAGGCACGTCCTCGCTCGCCAAAACAAGCGCTTCGTCGCCGTCCCCTGTGCAACGGACATGGTACCCTTCGTTCTGAAACCGGTATTCGAGTAGTTCCGAGAGAGCCGGATCATCCTCGACCAAAAGCAACTTCGCGGCAGACATGGCGTTTCAGCCTCCTGTGCACGGCGCCCCTCGCGCCAATCGCTTGTGATCCCCTGTTTCAGTTTTGCTGCAATTTGATGAAACTTGGCCCCGCTAGTTCTCCACAGGGGACCAAAATCGACGCAGCGAGCTAGCGGTCCCCGTCGGGTGGGTAGGTGCCCGTGGCGGCAAAATGGACCATCTCCGCCACATTGGTGGCGTGATCGCCAATCCGTTCCAGATTTCGAGCGACAAACAGCAACTGCGCTGCGCTCGAAATTGTCGCAGGGTTTTCAACCATGTGGCTGACCAGATTGCGAAAAATACTGTTATAGAACGCGTCAACCTTGGCGTCCGTACTGATTACTTCGCGTGCCAGACCCGGATCGCGCGCCGCATAAGCGGTCAGCACGTCGTGGACCATTTCGCTGGCCACTTCACCCATAGCGGGAAGCAGTGTCAGCGGCTCAAATCGATCGCGCCCTTCGATCATGCCCACGCGTTTGGCGATGTTTTTCGAGTAGTCGCCGATCCGTTCGATTACGCCAGCAATCTTGAGAGCGGCGATGACTTCGCGCAGGTCGTCCGCCATGGGCGCGCGCAGGGCAATTATGCGCACCGCAAGCTTGTCGACTTCGGTCTCGAGTGCGTCGATCTTCTTGTCACGCGCGACGACCTCATTGCCGAGCTCTTCGTCGCCCCGGATTAGCGAATCCAGAGCGTCTGCAATGGCAACTTCCGCAAGGCCGCCCATCTCCGCAATCAAGCCGCGCAGCCGGGTGATGTCCTCATCAAACGCTTTGACTGTGTGTTCTGCCATTAGCCGTACCGCCCGGTGATATAGTCTTTGGTGCGCTCTTCAATCGGATTGGTGAAAATATCCGACGTCGGCCCGTATTCGACCATCTTTCCAAGATTGAAGAACGCGGTGCGTTGGCTGACGCGCGCGGCCTGCTGCATCGAATGAGTCACAATGACGATGGCGTATCGGCCCGAGAGTTCATCGATTAGCTCTTCGATCCGCGCGGTGGCGATGGGATCGAGCGAGCTTGCCGGTTCGTCCATAAGGATAACTTCGGGATCAACCGCGAGCGCACGCGCGATGCATAGCCGCTGCTGCTGTCCGCCCGAAAGCGTTGTGCCCAGTTCGTCCAAGCGATCTTTGACTTCGTCCCAAAGCCCGGCTCGGGTCAATGAGGTCTCCACAACGGCGTCCAGATCCGCCTTCTTGTCCGCCAAGCCGTGGATGCGCGGCCCGTAGGCGATGTTTTCATAGATCGATTTGGGGAAGGGGTTCGGCTTTTGAAAAACCATGCCCACTCGCGCGCGAAGTTGCACGACATCCATAGAATCGTCGTGAATATCGTCGCCTTCAAGCTCGATCGAGCC
>JBCCKJ010000267.1:0-3856 GCA_039027455.1 Pseudomonadota bacterium
GCAAGCGCGTATGATTCGGCGGGGATAAACCGTGCAAAATCTGAGTCGAACCGAGTCGGTATATAGGTACTCCACTCGTCTCTTGCAGGGCTCGCATCATCTTAACGTGTATCGCGCGCACGTTTGGGGTTTTGGGGCCTATGGTCGGTCCGGCGCGAAGGCGATGGCTTGCGCTTCGGGAGACAGCATTTGGGAGACCTCGGCGGGCGGCGGGCGGCCCAACGCTCCGGCGAAGAGCGCGCGCGCTTCGCTCCCCCGCCCCGTCAGTGCCAGTTGCGCCGCCTTGGCCAGAGCGTGCGCCAGCGCGAGCGGCGTCGCGGCGGGATGGTGGCAGCGCACAAAGCGCAGGCGGCTCTTCGCGTTGAAGTAATTGGCGAAGGGCGAGGCGCGGCGACCCACCAGTCCGCTGCCGATGCTCGCCCCACCAAGATGCCACACCAGCGCCTCGGGCGCGACGACGAGCGGCAAGTCCCCGCGGCGATAGGCCCAGTCGACCTCTTCGTAATAGAGGAAGTAGTCCTCCGCCATCAGCCCCGCGCGCTCGATAAAGGCGCGCGAGGCGACGCAATTGGCTCCGGTGATGAAATCGAGCGAGGCGGCGTCGGGCATGCGCGCGGTTGCGATGGGTCGCCCCAGATTCACCGATTGGCACACGCCCGTCCAGCGCGAGACGCGCCCGCCATCGGTCTGGACCGTACCCCGCCCCGCGCCGTCATACGCGGTGCGCCCGCCCATCAGCGCGAAGTCCTGCCCCGCGCCCGCCTCGCGATAAATCCGCGCCGCGTCGGGCGCGATCCGGCAATCGGGGTTGAGCAGCCAGACCATCTCAATCGCGTCGTCCGCCAGAAGCGCTTCGATCGATCGGTTGTTGGCGTGCGCAAACCCGGCGTTGACCGGCGATCGCGCCAAGACCAGCCAGGTCTCCAGAGGCGGCGCATCTCCCGGCGCGATCTCGGCAAAGGCGCTCCCCAAGTCGTGCCGTTCCGCCCAAACTCGGATAACGCCAACGGTAGCGTCTTCGCTGGCGTTGTCGGTGATGACGACGCGGGCGATATCGGCGCGCGCCAGCCACAGGCTGTCGAGACACGCCTCAATCGTGGCTTCGGATCGAAACGTCGCGATCGCCACGCCCAGCTTGGGCGCTAAGCTAGCGGGCTTGTTGGGCGTCGTCTTACTGGTTGGCGCGCGATCGGGCATCGGGCGAGAGGATTACGGCGCGGGTTTGCGAAGTCCAGCCGGACCCCGCGCCCGCCTGTGCAGCGTTTGGTCAGTCGCGCGAGCGCCGCGATCCGAAAAAGCTGCCCCCGCCCAGCACGGTGATGCCGAGGAAGAAGCCTGCGTCGTAGGTCCATCCGCGATTGGGCACCGCGTAGACCGCGATGTCTCCGTCAAACAGCGAGCCAATCCACGCCCATGGGAAGATGAAGCCGTGCCACAACCCCCAGAGGAATCCGGGCGAGCCCGCCTCTTCGCTGACGCCCGCACCGATCTGATTGGCGCACGCAGACAAGAGCAGCGCAAGCGCGGCAGCGGTCAAAATACGAAACATCATGCCAGCGTGACTACACCAGCGATACGATAATGACGACCAGTGAAAACGGCAGGAACATCGACACCATGGCGACGTGGATCATCGCGGCGTTGCGCGCGTGGCCATCTTCCCCACGTCTGAGTTCGCGCACCGCGTTGAACAGAAAGACCAAGCAGATCAGGAGGCCGAGCACCCCCGCCCAAAATGGCAAACCCATACTTCCCCGTCCTTTTCCCGGACGCCTCCCACAGCGATCCGCCCGACGAGTATGGCACAGGATGAGCGCAAGCGCGAGAGCCGCGCGCGGCCTGACTTAAAGCACGCGGCGTATGGGGAAGCGGCCAATCTGGTCGGCGCTCAGCTCGCGCGCTTTGTCCCAATCGCCTTCAGCCATGGCGCTGAACACGCCTTCGCTGATCGGGCGCATGAATTCGAGGCCGACCCGGTCGCCTTGTCGCCACGCGACCTCGGAATGGTGGGGCCCCGTGCCCGCAATAGTCAGCTTGACCACCGCCCCTAATTCTAGGCCATGGCGCGGATCGTCCACCCGGCAGCCGCCTTCGGAAAGATCGTCAAACTGGATATCCCACGTGGCGCCGCGCGGGCTTTTAGCAGAGCCGTGCGCGGTGATGCGGACGCGGGAAGAGGTGCGAGCTTGCATGGTGGGGCCAGCTTTAGCGTGATTGCCCTGCAATTTCGTAAAACCTCGGCGCCAGTCCCGCTCTGGGTCAGCGGCGCGCGCAAGAGTAAACCCATGGCGGAAATAGCTAGCGGGCGCGGTCCTACCCTTTATCGTTGCAGTCTTGAGGCGGGGCCGGCCTGGCGCGTCGTATCCAAACAAATAGAGCGAAAGCGGGCAGAAAGAGCCAGCCCAGATAGATCCACCCGGTCGGACCAGCCATCACACCGCACACCACGTCTTCGAAGAAACGGCCGCGACGAGACGTAGTGCCTCCGAGACACTCTCGGTCGTAGGTAAATACGACGTACAAGATCTTTAGACAGTGATACCAAACGATCAGCCCAATCGCTGTGAAAAACAGCCCCGTATACGTGATCCGCAACGTCGCGGGCTCTTCGTCTGGTGCATCTGGTCGTGGCATCGTGATCCAAACGAAAACCCCCGCTCAGCGTTCCGCTGGCGGGGGCTTTCTAGACAAGGTCACCGGCACGAACCGCTACTGGCAGCTCAGACATTCCTCATAATCGGTCTGCTCGCCCGCCGATGCGGAAAGCTCGATCTTGAGTTTTTCGTCGGTGTTGTCCGCTTCTACGCCGCCGGCGAACCCGGCGCGCTGCACCGATTTCGAGCGGAGGTAGTAAAGCGACTTGATGCCTTTCTCCCACGCCTGGAAGTGCAGCATCATCAGGTCCCACTTGTCGACGTCGGCCGGGATGAACAGGTTCAGCGACTGCGCCTGATCGATATAGGGCGAGCGGTCGGCAGCGAATTCGAGCAGCCAGCGCTGATCGATTTCGAAGCTGGTTTTGAAGCTCGCCTTTTCCTCTTCACTGAGGAAATCGAGATGCTGCACACTGCCGCCATTCTCGAGGATCGAGTTCCAGACGTTGTTCGAGTTCTTCGATTTCTTGTCGAGGATCTTTTCTAGATACGGGTTCTTCACGATGAAGCTGCCCGACAGCGTCTTGTGCGTGTAAATGTTCGCCGGGATCGGCTCGATGCACGCGCTCGTGCCGCCGCAGATGATGCTGATCGACGCGGTCGGCGCGATCGCCATCTTGCAGCTGAAGCGCTCCATCGCGCCCATTTCGGCCGCGTCGGGGCACGGCCCACGCTCTTGCGCCAGAAGCATCGAGGCTTCGGACGCTTTTGCCTGAATGTGCTGGAACATTTTGAGGTTGTGCGCCTTGGCCATCGCGCTCTCAAAACCCAGTCCCTTCTGCTGAAGGAAGGAGTGGAAGCCCATGACGCCAAGGCCGACCGAGCGTTCACGCTCGGCGGAATACCGGGCGCGCTCCATTTCGGGCGGGGCGCGGTCGATGTAATCCTGCAGCACGTTGTCGAGGAAACGCATCACGTCCTCGATGAACATCTTGTCGCCGTTCCACTCGTCCCACTTTTCAAGGTTGAGCGAGGAGAGGCAGCACACCGCGGTGCGATCGTTGCCCAAGTGGTCGATGCCGGTCGGCAGCGTGATTTCGCTGCACAGGTTCGAGGTCGAGACCTTAAGGCCCAGATCGCGGTGATGCTTGGGCATCATGCGGTTCACGGTGTCGTTGAAGACGATATAGGGCTCGCCCGTGGCGAGGCGGGTTTCGACCAGCTTCTGGAACAGCGAGCGCGCGTCGACTTCGCCGCGCACA
>JBCCKJ010000268.1:0-3826 GCA_039027455.1 Pseudomonadota bacterium
TGTTCGCGCAGGCGCGCGCCGATTTGCTTCCTCACAAAGTCATCGGCGTGACCGGCACGAATGGTAAGTCGACCACGGTCGCGTTGGTGCAACACATTCTGCAAATGGCCAACGTGCCCAGCGTTCTGGGTGGCAATATCGGCGAGCCCATACTCGCGCAGGAGCCTCTGGCTCCAAATGAACACGGCGTTGGCGTCTATGTGCTGGAGCTTTCCAGCTACCAAATTGACCTAACGCACAATCTTGATTGCGAGGCGGCCGCGCTCACCAATATCACGCCCGATCATCTGGATCGTTACGACGGCTTCGCCGGGTACGCGGCTTCGAAGGCACGGCTGTTTGAGATGCAGTCCGCTCGAAACCTCGCGGTGTTCGGAACGCTCGATGGGCCGTGTGGTGAGATTTTCCAAGCCGAAGACGCTCGCCGCGAGGTTGGGCGGGGGTCTGTGGCCGATCTGGATCGTTTCGCGCCGCTGCAAGGCGAATGGCCCACTCTCCAAGGGCCGCACAACCTTCAAAATGTGGCGGTGGCCGTGGCGCTGGTGGAAGAGCTGGGTGTGACCGAGGCTCAATGGCGTCACGCGTTGCCGCGCTTTCGCAATTTGCCGCACCGAATGGAATTTGTCGGCGAAGATCACGGTGTGATCTTTATCAATGACAGCAAGGCGACCAACCCGGCCTCAACCGCGCCGGCGCTGGCGGCCTATCCACCGGGCCAATCCGGGCCAAGGGTGCACTGGATCGTGGGTGGGCTCGCGAAAGACGACGGGCTGGGGGAAACCGAGGCGGAACTCGGCAATGTGGCGGTCGCGTACACGGTGGGCGAAGCCGGCCCGCGCTTCGCCGAACTGCTCGAAGCCAAAGGTATCACCGTCGAACGCTGCGAACTTGTGTCCGAAGCGGTGCGGCGAGCGCAAGAGGCGGCCAAGCCCGGCGAGGTTATTCTCTTCTCGCCCGCTTGCGCGAGTTTCGATCAATTCCGCGATTACGAAAAGCGCGGCGAACACTTCCGTCAATTGGTCGGAGTTATGGCCGATTGCAGCGTCGCTCCCGATCCCGACGGAGCGATGAAAGACTTTGCGGCATGATCGGTGCGCGACCCGGCCCTTTAAGCGGCGGCCCCGCGTCCTTGGCTTTTCGAGCGCCGGTTCCGGCTCGGCAGGGCTGGCGCGAGGCGGTGCGTGTGTGGTGGAGCGAGTTGGATCGCGTCCTTCTGCTCCTCATCCTTTCGCTGATGGCGATCGGCGTTACGGCTGTTCTCGCCGCGTCGCCCGCGAGCGCGGACCAACTTTCGACATCATCCGTCACCCTTGATCCCTTTAAGTTCGTTAAGCGCCACGCTGTGTTTCTGGGTCTTGGGTTGGGGGGAATGATAGGGCTGTCTTTCCTCAGCCGCGACAACGCCCGACGCGTCGGTTTGATGGTTGCGCTGATCATGTTTGCCTTGCTTCTGCTGGTGCCGCTGATCGGTTTTGAGCGCAAAGGCGCCGTGCGCTGGCTTTGGGTGGGAATGAGCCTTCAACCCAGCGAGTTTCTGAAGCCAGGATTTGCCATCGCGCTTGCCTGGATCTTGTCCTGGAGACTGCGCGATCCTTATCTGCCCGTGTTTTGGCTGGTCACGAGTATCACTCTGGCTTGCACCTCCTTGCTCATGCTTCAACCAAATCTGGGCGAAGCCCTACTTTTCGCGGGCACGTGGTTTGTGCTGATCTTCCTCGCTGGCGTTTCCATCTGGCGCGTCGGTGGGATTATCGCACTCGGCGCCGCAGCGCTCACGCTCATCTATTTTACCTATGAAAACGGGCGCAACCGCATCGACGCGTTTCTAGGCGGTGGCACCGCTTTTGATCAGGTGGATTTAGCCAACCGCACTCTGCTCAATGGCGGATGGACAGGCAATGGGCTGTGGCTCGGTACCCGCAAGTTCAACCTTCCCGAAGCCCACACCGACTACATCTTTTCGGTTATCGGGGAGGAGTTCGGCCTGCTGATGTGCGGAATCATTGCGTTGCTTTATCTTGCCATGATTGCGCGCGTGTTAGTCCGGCTGGCCGGCGAAGACGATATGTTCGCCCTCCTAGCCGGTGCAGGGCTCATCGCGCAGTTCGGCGGTCAGGCATTCATCAATCTTGGGGTCAATCTCAAGCTTACACCGGCAACGGGCACAACTCTTCCGCTTATCAGCTATGGCGGGTCTTCGATGCTAGCGGTGTGTCTCACCCTTGGGCTATTGCTGGCGATCACGCGGCGCAATCCCTACCTTGAACGCGACGTACCGGGGTTACGAACCCTCTTCGAGCGCAAGGAGGCGCCCGCATGAACAGCCACAATTCGCAGACCGTGCCCTCGGGCGCGAGCCGCCATTTTGTGCTGGCCGCAGGTGGGACCGGGGGGCACCTGATCCCAGCGTTCGCTCTGGCCGTGGAACTTGAACGACGCGGTCACCATGTCGCTTTGATAACCGACGAGCGCGGGGCGACTATTCCCGGCAAGCCAGCCAGCGTCCCTGCGCATGTGCTGCCCGCAGGACGCTTTGGCCGAAACCCCCTCAAATGGATTTCGGGCATGCGTTCCGTGCTCAAAGGGCGTCAGATGGCGATGAGGCTGTTCGAGGCGTTTGAGCCTAGCGCGGTAATCGGGTTTGGCGGATATCCCGCGCTTCCGGCTTTATTGGGTGCGCTGAAAGCCGATATCCCGACAGTGGTTCATGAACAGAACGCCGTTCTGGGCCGTGTAAACCGACTGCTAGCGGGCCGCGTGGGTGCGATCGCCACGTCTTATCCGGATGTGGCGCGCTTGAAAGACAAGTTCGCGTTCAAGACGCATTTGGTCGGCAATCCCGTCAGGGATGAGGTCTTGACCTTGCGCGATCAGGACTTCCCGGCCTTAACTGATGAAAGCCTGCTGCGAGTGTTGGTGACGGGTGGGTCGCAGGGTGCCCGCATTCTTTCTGAGGTCGTGCCGGATGGGCTGGCCATGCTGCCGCCGCCGCTTCGCAGCCGATTGCAGATAACTCAGCAATGTCGCGCTGAAGATCTCGAAAACGTTCGCGCGCGATACAACGAGCACGATATTCCGGCTGAACTCGGCAACTATTTTGAAGACATGCACGAACGATTGGCGGACACGCATCTGTTTATCGGTCGCGCCGGCGCTTCCACGATCGCTGAACTCACCGCAGTCGGTCGCCCGGCGATCCTCATTCCGCTGCCTATTGCGACGGACGATCACCAAGCCGCCAACACAAGCGAAATGGTGAAAGCGGGTGGGGCGCGTATGATCCGCCAACCGCAAGAGACGATCGGTATGCCCGAAGGCGCGAGCGACAAAGCGAACAAGCTGCGTCTGCGTCAGTCAGAAATCTTCACCAAGCTGGCCAAGGACATTTCGAAGCAGATTCAGGCGATGGCTCAAAAGCCTGACACCCTGGCCAACGCCGCGCATGGCGCGTGGAACTGCGGTCGGCCCGATGCGGCCAAGGATCTGGCCAATCTGGTTGAAACACTGGGCGGCATTGATTTGATGGACATTATCCGCGTTGGCGAAAATGCGCCTCGCGCCGCGCAAACCGCCACTGCGCCAAAGCCCGCAACTCGTGATGTTGTTCATAAGTCCGGCGAGGATACGCGCGCGGGATGAAAGGTGTCGGCACCGATATTGGCGTTATTCATTTTGTCGGGATTGGCGGGATCGGCATGTCCGGCATTGCCGAAGTGATGCACAATCTGGGCTACACGGTACAAGGCTCCGACCTGAGCGAAGGGCCAAGTGTGGAGCGTCTGCGCGCGCGCGGCATCCCCACCCATATTGGGCACGCAAGGGAAAA
>JBCCKJ010000269.1:0-3814 GCA_039027455.1 Pseudomonadota bacterium
CGGGCGCACAAGTCGCGCTGATCGGTGGCGACCTAAGCATGGGTAAGGCGTTGCGGGCCCGTTTTCCTTCGGTCCAGATCGAACAGCACGTGCCGCCAATGGCCATTTTGAGCGACCCCGATGCCGTTGATCGTATCGAGGCTTTTGTCCGGGCCGCGCGGGCACAATACGTGTTGTTGGCTTTCGGTGCTCCGCAAAGTGAAATTGTCGCTGCGAGGCTAAAGGCCGCGGGCGGTATTGGTGGCGTGGGCCTTTGCATCGGCGCCTCGATCGAGTTTTTGCTGGGTCGGAAGAGCCGAGCCCCGATCTGGATGCAGCGAGCAAGGTTGGAATGGGCGTTCCGCCTGATGTCAGAGCCTCGACGTCTTTGGCGTCGTTACCTCGTGATTGGCCCACGCATTTTTCTGCTTACGTTTTCTCGCAAGGCTTGAGGACGCTCTGATCCTTTGAGCGGGGTCCTCATTTGTATTCGATGATCTTGCTGCGGCGACGCAAAAACTGATCGGTCACACATTTGAAAACGCCGGTCACCTCAGCGAACTTTCCGATCACAATTAGGGCCCCGTACGGCAAAGCGAAGCTCCAAGCGTGGCCTTCTCCTCGCTTTCGAAGCGCGATCCGGCTTATCTGCAAGACATACAACCCCGCAAAGCCAACGAGCGCATACACCGCCACCACCATAGAATAGGGAGTTAGCAGCGCCGCCGCAGCGGCGGCCACCACGGGCGCCGCAAAGCCCCAGAAGAGAATGCTTGCGGTCTGCCTGATGGTCTGTGGATCGGATTGAGACCCATGGCGGCGAACATGTTCGGCGTAGGCGAAGCCCGAACGACTGGCCCGCCTCCACCATGGCGCGAAGCCGAGAATATTGGCGTCGTGGAGCGTCATTTCGTCTTCAATCCGGCGCACCGACCATCCCATTCGTCGCAATCGGAGGCAAAGATCCGGTTCCTCTCCGGCGATAAGGTCGTCGCTGTACCCACCGGCCTGTTGAAGAGCGCGCAAGCGGAAGAGGGCGTCTCCACCACACGAAGCAACGAGGCCGATCGGGACATTCCATTCATCGTCACACATCGCGTTGTAGATGCTGGCTTCGGGAAAACGTTCGCGCCGTCGACCGAAAACAACGGCAAGATCGGGCTCGCTCGCCAGCGCTGATTGCGCCTGTTCCAGCCACCGATCATCAAGCTCGCAATCCCCGTCAATAAACTGGATGCACTCAAGATCCGGCTCGGCCTCGATCAAACAGCGCCACCCCGCGTTGCGCGCGCGCGCTGCGGAGAACGGGACACTCATGTCGAGTTCCACCACAAGGACGCTCAGGCTTTCCGCAAAAGCGACGCTGCCATCTGATGAACCGGAATCGACATACACCGTGGGCACGCTGCGGGGCACTGATCGCAAGCATCGCTTCAGCCGATCGCCCTCGTTGCGCCCGATGATTACGATGCCAATTGGGTTTGCCGTCATAGCTTGGCGCTCTCAATCGGCTGGATCCGTCCCATTTCACATGGTGTCACATGTCACCTTTTTGTGCGAACCCAGCCTGATCTGCGGCCGATAAGATACCGTGCGTATACGGGTATTTTCCAGAGGACGTAAAAGGGGAGCAAAACCAAAACGCTCGGTCGCAACCATTTCCGGCCCTCGATCATCCAGTTGAGAAGCACCCCGATCACGGCCAAGGTAAGAGGCGCCAATACGATGATGAAAGGCCAGATACTCGCGGTGACCAGTGATGTCAGCGCTAAGATGACCAAAACAAGCGTCGAGGCCGCGAGCAGCAGAGCAAAAGGCGGCACTAACAGGTGAAGACCCAGCCAAAGCGTTTTCCAGTTGCCGCTCTTTAGGCCAGTCCAGAGCAAAGGCGCGCCTTGCGAGCGAGCGGTCGATAGAAAGCCGTGCTCCCATCGAGATCGTTGCGCGAGCGTCGCATCCTGATGGGCCGCAACACTGCTGACTACGGCTTGCTCCAGAAAGAACGGTGGCCTCCCTTGGCGCGTCAGGGCCGCGCCAATCGCGAGGTCTTCCACTATGTTTCCTGTAGCCAGCGGTAGATCTTTAAAGACTTCCCAGGGAAACGCCATGCCCGTGCCCGTAAGCACGGCTCCTGCGCCTGCGCGCTGCGCGCCGCGTTGGCGAACGACGTTCTTGATCCAGATCGCAAAGTTCGAAATCTGCACCATCGGCGCGGCTGATGGGGCGGGCTGAAACGTATACTGCGCTTGAACGGCTGCTTTACGGTCAATCGCGCACTGCGCCAATTCATTGAGCGCTCCCTCGTTGGCAAAGCAATCGGCATCGAACACGATCACGCATTCCGGTGGCGCGGCGCGAAGGTGCTCGCGACCGAAGGCCAGCGCGAAGTCCTTCCCCCGGCGCTCTGGTTCAACACGCTCAATCACTTCGACACCCGCGGCGGACGCAATACGGGTTGTTTCGTCCGAGCAATTGTCCGCAATCACAAGGACCCGGCTTTCTTCCCAGATGGACGGCTTAAGCCGTTCCAGTGTGAGGCCAAGGACCTGCGCCTCGTTATGCGCCGGGATCAAGACACAGGTTGAGGGAGGCGAGGAGGCAAAGGTCAGACGGCGGACGGGCCACAACCCGAGGTACACCTCTAGCGTGAAGACAAGCAGCGGAAGCGCGGCTCCGATCGCGACGGCAAACGACATGAGCAGCAAAGCTTTAGGCACCTTGGCCTACTGCCTCGCGAAAGAGGGCGTTGATCTGCGCGCCATTTTTCAGCGCGTCATGCCGCTCGATGACTCTCTGCCGTCCGACCTTGCCCAGTTGTTCGAGGTGGTCAGGAGCCGCCTCCAGCGCCTCGATCATAGCGTTGGCGAGTGCTTCGGTGGACCCGGAGGTGATCACCCATCCGCATGTCTCGTCCACCAATTCAGGGGTGCCGGCGATGGCCGTGACGATCACGGGCGTTTCCAATGCGAGCGCTTCCATAATGACGACTGGAAGCCCTTCGGCGAAACTCGGCAGCACCATGGCTCTTGAGTTCATGAGGTGCGATTTCACCTCGTCTGAGCCTAGCCACCCTGCGAGTTTCACAGTGTCCGAAAGGCCGGCCTTTGCAATTATAGCTTCCACCTCGGCTGTCATCTCGCCTCCCCCGATGAGGGCAAGCTCGAAATCGTGTCCGGCCGCTTTCACCTTTGCCGCAGCGTTGAGAAGAAGGGGAATTCCCTTTTGCGCGCTCAATCGTGCGACGCAGCACAGTCGGCGAGCTTCGACCGGTGCCGAACGCGACGGCTCATTCAAGAAGTGACTGTCGAGACCGCATCGCAGGACCTCGATTTTGGCCCAATCGTCAAACGCGCTCCACCGCATCAATTGTCCGCGGCCGAAACTGCTTATGGCCACGCAAAACGCGCTGTCGGCCACTTTGCCCCGCAAATCGAGGGCCAGCGGCGCGTCGAATTCGTCAGGCCCATGGACCGTGAAGCTATAGGGAATGCCTGCCAGCGCGCTCGCGATCCGGGCGACCATCACTGGATTGGTGCCGAAATGAGCGTGAATATGGTCTATGGATTGGGACTGGATGCGGCTCGCCAGCGCGGCTGCCTCGGCGAAATACGCTGCCCGCGTGATCCACGTGACTGGATTCCAATCCGCCCCTGAAAACGCGACACGGAGCCCTTTCAGGCTGCGTTTCGGCGCGCGCGCAACCGAGCCCAAGGCAAAGAAGAGTAGCCTCAGGACGCCGAGCTTAAGCAGCACAAACGTCTTTTTCTGTTCCGCTTGATCTCTGGGGTCGGGCAGTTCATCGGCGCGAACAGGGCGAATGGAGAACCGATCAACC
>JBCCKJ010000270.1:0-3784 GCA_039027455.1 Pseudomonadota bacterium
AAACCCGATAGCCTGCGTCGCTAGAGAGAGAAGAGAGGCTCTGGACACACCCATGCTTGCAACATCCCCTGATTTCGACGTCCTCATCGTAGGCGCTGGCATTTCCGGCATCGGCATGGCCGCGCATATGGAAATGAAAGCCCCCGGTCACAGCTACGCGATTGTTGAACGCCGGGAAAACCTCGGCGGCACCTGGGATCTGTTTCGCTATCCCGGCATTCGCTCGGACAGTGACATGCACACCCTCGGCTTCGATTTCGAACCGTGGAGGCACGAGAAATCGATCGCCGACGCACCCGCCATTCTCGACTACCTCAACACGATTGTCGATGAGCGCGGCATTCGCGAGCACATCCGATTTGGTCACAAGGTTCTCTCAGCCGATTGGCGTGAGGACGAAGCGCGCTGGCATGTCGAGATGGAGCTGGACGATGGATCGACCACGCGACTGACCGCCAACTTTGTTTATCTAGGCTCGGGCTATTACGACTATGACGAGCCTTATGATCCGGGCTTTGATTTTGGCGAGTTCGATGGGCAGGTGATCCACCCGCAGTTCTGGCCGGAGGATCTCGATTACTCGGGCAAAAAGGTGGTGGTGATCGGTTCCGGCGCGACGGCCGTGACCATCGTTCCTTCCATGGCGAACAAAGCGGCGCACGTGACGATGCTTCAGCGTACGCCGACCTGGATGTTTGCGCGCCCGGCGAAGGATAAAATCGCCAACTTCCTGCGTAAAATCCTGCCGGAAAGCGTCGCCTATTCGATCACCCGGTTCAAGAATATCCGGATGCAGGACTACACCTTCAAAACCGCGCGCGACAACCCGGAGAAGGTCAAGGAAGCTCTCTATAAGGGTATCGAGAAAGCGCTGGGGCCGGGCTACGACAGAGAGGCGTTCACCCCGCCTTACAACCCGTGGGAGCAGCGCCTGTGCCTCGTGCCCGACGATGATCTTTTCGAAGCGATGAAATCGGGCAAGGCGAGCGTTGTTACCGGCCATATCGAGAAGTTTGAAAAAGGCGGCGTACGCCTCACTTCGGGCGACTTTCTCGAGGCCGATATCGTCATCACAGCCACAGGCCTGAAGATGGCCGTCGCGGGCAAGATCGACATTCGGCAAAATGGCGAAAGCGTCGATTTCACCCAGCGTTTTTACTACAAAGGCTGCATGTTCTCGAACCTGCCCAATCTGGCGGTGGTGTTCGGTTATCTCAACGCCAGTTGGACGCTACGCGCAGACGTCAACTCGGACTACATCTGCCGCGTGCTCAACGAGATGCGCGCTTCGGGCAGCGATATCGCCACCCCGGTGATGAGCGCCGAGACAGAGGCGAGCATCGTCGAGGACGATATCTTCGATTTCTCCAGCGGGTATATCCAACGCGCCAAATCCATCATGCCGAAAAGCGCGGTCGCGTATCCATGGCGCTTGAACCAGGAATACGTCGCAGACCGGAAGATGATGAAGGAAAGCCCGGTGCGCGATGGTCTGATGACGCTGACCCGCGCCGGAGCCAACGCGCAAGTGCCTGAGGAACAGCTCGAAGCGGCGGAGTGATCCACCTCTTTGACGGTGGCAATCTTGGGGAGCTTGGCCTAAGCCGCTCCCCATGAATTCTCCCGACAAAATCTGGACCGCAGGCCTCGTCATTATTGGCGATGAAATCTTGTCGGGCCGCACGCACGACAAGAACATATCGCAAGTCGCAAGCTGGCTTCAGGTGCAGGGCATTCGCCTCGCGGAAGTGCGCGTCGTGGGCGATGATGAAGGCGCGATTGTCGAGGCGGTCAACGCTCTGCGAGATCGCAACGATTACCTTTTCACCACCGGCGGTATCGGTCCGACGCACGATGATATCACTGTGGATGCGGTGGCCGCCGCGCTGGGCGTGCCCGTGATCATCCATCCCGAAGCGCGCGCCTTGCTCGAGCGTTACTACGCCGACAAGGGCGGATTGAACGAAGGCCGTCTGCGCATGGCGCGGGTTCCTGAAGGCGCGGATCTGATCCCGAACCGAATGTCGGGCGCACCGGGCATTCGACGCGGCAATGTCATCCTGATGGCGGGCGTCCCGCACATCACCGCCGGCATGCTCGACGCGCTGACCGGGAAACTGGAAGGCGGGGCGCCGCTGCTGTCCGAGACGATCGGCTGCTGGGTCGCTGAGAGCGAGGTCGCCAACCTTTTGCGCGAAGCCGAGCAAGCGCACGAGAACTGCCAGATCGGCTCCTACCCGTTCTTCCGCGATGGCAAAGTCGGCGCCAATTTCGTCATCCGGTCCACCTCGCAAGACGATCTGAAAAGCTGCGTGGACACTCTATGCGATGGATTGGCGACAAATGGCTACGATTTCACGCCCGGTGGAATCTAGGGCGGGACCTAGGGACGCAATCTAGCCCTCGGAACTATCCGAGTTCGGTTGCGCCGTGCTCTGCGCCGCCTGCGCCGCGCGCCGATTGCGGCCAAGCGTGCGAAAGCGCTGGCTTAGCGCTGATCGATCCGCAGGGCTTTTGCCCGGTTGAAGCGCAAACCGCACCCGGATCCACAATGCAATCGCAACGATGAC
Source organism: Pseudomonadota bacterium (assembly GCA_039027455.1). GTDB lineage: Bacteria > Pseudomonadota > Alphaproteobacteria > Sphingomonadales > Sphingomonadaceae > Erythrobacter. The sequence continues at coordinate 2,571 of JBCCKJ010000270.1, forward strand.
CACAAACCCGATGCCCACCGCCAAGCCCAATTGCGCGTCATAGCTCGCCGCGAGGGCGAAGACGCCGATCGCCACGGCGATCACACCCCATTTGGGATTGAACATGGTCTCTCCTTCGAGAAGATCGGACGGGGTCAGGCGCAAGGCGGTGAGGGAGTGACTCGCGGCTGATCGGTAAAACATGATGCCTCCGGCGCAAAAAACAAGCGAAACCGAAGAAAAGGCACCGCCCGATTGGATTATGTCGATCCTTTCGGCACGCCGCCGCGTTTTGTTACAGGCCTCGGCCAAGTACCTTGCCCAGACGCAAAAAGGGCCGGAGGCTCCACGCCGCCGACCCTTTTGTTCTTCGGTTCGCCAGTAGGAAAGCGAAATCGCTTAGTCGGATAGGCTTACGCGCCCTCCACCTCAGCGGCGTCGATCTTGAGACCCGGACCCATGGTCGAAGTCAGCGAGATCTTCTTCACATACTTGCCTTTGGCGCCCGAAGGCTTCGCCTTGACGATCGCTTCGGTCAGCGCCTTGAAGTTGGCTTTGAGCGCGTCGTCCGAGAACGAAAGCTTGCCGATGCCGGAATGGATGATGCCCATCTTCTCGACGCGGAATTCGACCTGACCGCCCTTGGCGTCCTTCACGGCCTGCTCCACGTTAGGCGTAACGGTGCCCAGCTTGGGGTTCGGCATCAGGCCCTTGGGGCCCAGCACCTTACCCAGACGGCCGACAACGCCCATCATGTCCGGCGTAGCGATCACGCGATCGTAATCGAGATTGCCGTTCTGCATATCTTCCATCAGGTCTTCGGCGCCCACCTTGTCCGCGCCAGCCGCGGTGGCTTTCTCGGCGTTGTCACCGCGCGCGAAGACCGCAACCTTCACGTCCTTACCTGTGCCCGAAGGCAGCGAGATCATGCCGCGCACCATCTGATCGGCGTGGCGCGGATCGACGCCCAGGTTCATCGACAGTTCGACGGTCTCGTCAAACTTCGCCTTGTGCTCGCGAAGAACGCCCAGCGCTTCGTCCACCGTGTACAGCTTTTCGCTGTCGAGTTCGGCGAGAGCTTTCTGCTTTTTCGTAAGTGTTGCCATGATCTTAGCCCTCCACCACTTCGAGGCCCATCGAGCGCGCGGAGCCCTCAATGATTTTCATCGCCTGATCGATATCGTTCGCGTTGAGGTCTTGCATTTTCGCCTCGGCGATTTCCTTGACCTGGCTCT
>JBCCKJ010000271.1:0-3781 GCA_039027455.1 Pseudomonadota bacterium
TCTTCCGGCTTCACGTCCTTTGGAATGGTCGCGTTGGTGCTGCCGTCGGTGACGTAGGGACCATAGCGGCCGGGCATGACCTTCATCTCGCCGCCGCTGGTCGGGTGCTCTCCCAGCGTTTTGATCGGTTCCGCCTTCTGACGGCCCCCGCCTTTGCGGTTGGCCGCTTCGGCGAGCAAGGCTACGGCGGCGTTCATCCCGGTTTCGAACACGTCGAGTGTCGAATTCAGCTTGGCGTATTTTCCATCGTGGCGAAGGTAGGGACCATACCGGCCAATCGCGGCTTCGATCTCTTTGCCGGTCTCCGGGTGAGCGCCGATGATCCGAGGCAGATCAAGTAGCTTAGCGGCCCAGTCCAAATTGAAATCGTCCAGATCCTTCGGAATTGACGCGCGGACTTTCTTCTCGTCGCGCTCCATTTCGACATAGGGACCAAAGCGGCCGGACTTGCGATGGATCTCGGCTCCCGTCTCGGGGTGCGCGCCCATCAGGCCATCGTCAGCCGGGTCCGAGCCGTCTCCGCCCGGTTGGGCGAAGCGACGCGTGTACTTGCATTCCGGATAGTTCTGGCATGCCACAAAGGCGCCGAAACGGCCACCGCGAAGGCTCAAGCGGCCGTTCGCGCGCCCTTCCTTTTCGCAGAGCGGGCAATGGCGCGGGTCTTTTCCATCTTCGCGCGGCGGGAAGAGATAATCCGAAAGGTATTCGTCCAGCACCTCTGTAACTTCGGACGGCAGCTTCTCCATGACCTCTTCGGTCTTGGGTTTGAAGTCGCGCCAGAATTTCGCGAGCAATTCCTTATAGTTCTCGCGTCCGTCGGAAACGGTGTCGAGCTCGTCTTCCATGCCCGCTGTGAAGTCGTAGGCGACGTAGTTGGGGAAGAAGCGTTCGAGAAACGCGGTCAGCAGTCGACCCGATTCCTCCGCAAAAAACCTTTTGCTCTCGACGCGCACGTAGTCGCGATCGCGTAGCGTCTGAATGGTGGACGCGTAGGTGGATGGGCGACCGATGCCCAGTTCTTCAAGCCGCTTTACGAGCGAGGCTTCGGAGAAACGCGGCGGTGGCTGCGTGAAGTGCTGGTTCGCTTCGACCGCGTTCTTGGCGGGCGTATCGCCGGCCTTGAGGACGGGCAGCAGGCCGTCTTCGTCCTCTTCCTTGTCGTCAAACCCTTCCTGATAGACCGCGAAGAAGCCGGGGAAGACCACCACTTGGCCCGTCGCGCGCAGTTCGTGCTGACCGGTGGCGTCGCGCAAGGTCACGGTGGTGCGTTCCAGCTGCGCGGCGGACATCTGGCTCGCCATGGCGCGCTTCCAGATCAAGGCGTAGAGCTTCGCCTCGTCGCCGCTGCCGAAGTGATCGATCGCAAAATTGGTCGGGCGGATGGCCTCGTGCGCTTCCTGCGCGTTCTTGGCCTTGGTTGCGTAGTAGCGCGGCTTTTCAGGGCAGTAAGAGGCGTCGTAGCGCTCCCCTATGGCCTCTCGGCAAGCGAAGATGGCGGAATTGTCCATCTGCACACCGTCGGTCCGCATATAAGTGATCTTACCCGCTTCGTAGAGCCGCTGCGCGGTGCTCATCGTCTGACTGGCGGAGAAGCCGAGCTTGCGCGCGGCTTCCTGTTGCATGGTCGAGGTTGTGAAGGGAGGCGCGGGGTTCCGCTTAAGGGGCTTCTTCTCGACGTCTTCGACGGTGAAGCGACCAGCCTCAACCGCCGCCTTGGCTTCAAGCGCGATGCCTTCTTGGCCTAGGCTCAGCTTATCGAGCTTTTCGCCCTTGAACTTGACGAGGCGCGCGTCGAATTCGGTGGAATCGTGTTGGAGCTTGGCAAGGACCGACCAGTATTCGTCGGGCTTGAACGCTTCGATTTCGCGCTCACGCTCGACGATCAGGCGCAAGGCCACCGACTGAACCCGGCCCGCCGATTTCGCGCCCGGCAGCTTGCGCCACAGGACGGGCGAAAGCGTGAAGCCAAACAGATAATCGAGCGCGCGGCGGCCCAGATAGGCGTCGATCAAATCCTGATCGAGATCACGCGGCGCGGCCATCGCGTCGGTCACAGCCTTTTTGGTGATCGCGTTAAAGGTCACCCGTTCGACCTGCGTCGGGAGCGCGCGGCGTTTCTTGAGCAGATCAAGAACGTGCCAGCTTATTGCCTCACCTTCGCGATCGGGGTCAGTGGCCAGAACCAGCCGCGAGGCGTCCTTCGCCGCGTCGGCAATGGCTTTCACCTGTTCCCGATTGCGCTTGTCCGAATAGACCTCCCAATCCATCGCAAAGTCTTCATCGGGCCGCACGCTGCCATCCTTGGGCGGAAGGTCACGAACATGCCCGTAGGAGGCGAGAACCTTGAAGTCCTTGCCGAGATACTTTTCGATGGTCTTCGCCTTGGCGGGCGATTCAACAATGACGAGTTGCATGAGAGAGGTCAGATTTCCTTACACGTGCGTATACGCGCGAGGGTGATGGCGGTTTCAGGAAGTCGTCAAGTGAGAGATTTGAAAAAAATGTCAATCGCACCTTCAGCCAAGCTGCGATCTCTAGAGACCTACCTTAGCCCGCAAGACTGACAGCGCCGCCGTCATGGCGTTCCAGACGTCCAGACAATTCCAATTCGAGCAACTCCATGTGGACTTCCGCCGCTTCGACGCCGGATTGACGAATAAGCTCGTCAACCGCGATGGGCGCTTTCGTGAGGAGATGCGCAATATCGCGGCTCTGATCCGCCTTCGCCTCACCCCATTCCATGTCTCGCAGTTCGGCGAAGTCGAAGGGCGCAGCCGGTTCGTTCACGTGGAAGGTTGATCGCGGCGCGCCGGTGAAGCCTTCCAGCAGCTCGATCACATCGTCCACGCTTTGCACCAGAACAGCTCCGTCGCGGATCAATTGGTTGGCCCCAAGCGACCGGGTGTCGAGCGGCGATCCCGGAATGGCCATGACTTCCCGCCCCGCCTCACCGGCCAAGCGCGCGGTGATAAGCGTGCCGGATTTGGGCGCCGCTTCGACCACCAGAGTGCCGCTGGCTAGCCCTGCGATAATCCGGTTACGGCTCGGGAAATGGCGACCGCGAGGCTCCGTGCCCGGCGGTTGTTCCGCCAGCAAAAGCCCTTCCTCGGCGATCTGCTCCTGAAGGTCCGAGTGCTGGGGCGGATAGGCGATGTCGATCCCGCTCGCGATCACGCCAATCGTCCGCGGAAACGCGCCTTCGTGGCACGCGCCGTCAATCCCGCGCGCCAATCCTGAGACGACACAAAAGCCGTTCTGCGAAAGCTCACCGGCCCAATCGCGCGCCAGTTTGACGGACGCCGCCGACGCGTTGCGCGCGCCAACCATGGCCACGCAGGGTTGGTTCGCGAGCGCAAGATCGCCGCGGCACATCAAGATGGGCGGCGCGCTTTCAATCTTGCCAAGGAGCGCGGGATAGTCATCCTGATCGTGAAAGAGGTAGCGCGCGCCTGCGGCGATCACCCCTTCAATCTCCGCCTCAATCCGGTCAGACTTTGCGGCTTTGTACGGCGTTTTTCCGCGCGAGCCGAGATCGGGCAACGCCTCGATTGCCGCCTCCGCTGAGCCAAAGCGGGCCAGCAGCGCCCGATAGCTGACCGGTCCGATATTGGGCGAACGAAGCAGCCGGATGCGCGCAAACGCTTCGGGCTGCGAAAGGCTCACTGATCGCTGGCCTTCCGGCTAGAGCCGATCTTGGGCTCTTGCCCCGCAAACAGGCGCTTGATGTTCTCATTGTGCTTGAGCACCACGATCACCTGGATCGCCAGCAGCGGCAGGAAAA
>JBCCKJ010000272.1:0-3722 GCA_039027455.1 Pseudomonadota bacterium
CAGTTCTTCAGCCGCGGCGATGGCGGTGAAGAGATCATGACCCTGCAGTGATCGCGTATCGCTTAAGCGCGTCGTAATCCGCGCGGCACGCCTGCGCAACGGCGAGATAGTCACCGTCAAGATCTGGCAGTGGCCCAGGGGCCGGAGCAAAGCCGGTCGACGCGTTGACTTTGTCGTACCAGTGCGCGCCCCAAACGCCGTCTTCGGGCAACGGCCCTTTGCTCCAAGACAGCATCGCCGGATCCCAGGCAATTCCCAGAGCTTCGCATAAACGCGAAAGCACCCCTCTTGGATCTTCGAGCACGAGGTCGGTGTCAATCACGGGAGGCGTTTGTCCGCTGCGTTCAGCCTCGCTTTCAAAGTAACGGCGCAACTGGGCAAAACCGAGCAGTTCGGGGCGGCGAAGTTCGTTCTTGGCCGCGTAGCTCGCGACCACCCGCTCAGGCGCGCGGATGAGGAAAGCGTGGCGATGCTCGGGAAAATCGTCGATGCCGACGGGTCCCACCATATGGTGCGGCATATGCTTCTGGTACCAGATGGGCTTTCCACCGGGTATAGCACCGCTCAAAGCGTCGGTGACGCGCGACCAATCGCATTCCATATCGGCGATGGTTTCCGCCGCCATGGGATGGGACTCGCCGGTGTCTTTGAGAAACGCCCCGTAGAACGGCTCATCCGAAACCGCGCAGTCCGAGCGCGCGCCAAAGCTGCGCATCATCGCGGTCGAGATGTTTCGCGGGCCTGACCACATGGCAATTCGGAAGCTCACGATGCTACATCTCGATCCATGAGATCGCGATAAAGCCCCTGCAAGCGTTCCACCATCGGCCCGCGCGATGGGCTCAGCGCGCGCCCGTCGATCTCCGTTACGGGAACCACGCCCGCAAAAGTGCCGGTCACGAACGCTTCGTCCGCGCCGTACGCATCGGTCAACGAGAAGTTCTTCTCGAAAACCGGGATGCCCGCCTCTCGGCACACCTGGATGACGTTGGATCGCGTGATTCCGCCAAGGCAATAATCGCCGCTCGACGTCCACACCTCGCCTTTGCGCACGATGAAGAAGTGTGTCGAATTACAAGTCGCCACAAAGCCATGTGGGTCCAACATCAGCGCTTCATCCGCACCGGCTTGCGTCGCCTGAATGCAGGCGGTGATGCAGTTGAGCTTGGAATGCGAATTGAGCTTCTGATCCTGCACCGCCGGATCGCCGCGCCGGACATGGACGGTAAAGAGCCGAATGCCTGTTTCGATCGTAGAAGGCAGCGGCGCTTTGTATTCTGGTATGATCACTACGGTAGCCGGGCTAATCACCACACGCGGATCCTGATATGGCGTGGAGCGAATACCCCGCGTCACCATCAGGCGGATATGCACGCCGTCTTGATCGCGCATCTGATTAGCGTCGATCGTTTCGTCGATACGTTGCGTCAATTGCTCACACGTCAGGCCGATATCCATCGCAATCGCCTTGGCGCCTTCATAAAGGCGATCGAGATGTGCTTCCAGGAAAGCGATGCGGCCCCGATGCTGCCGCAAGCCCTCCCACACGCCATCTCCGAGCATGAATCCGCTGTCGAACACGGACACCGTCGCTTTGGCTCGCGGCGTCATCGCGCCGTTGACGTTGATCAGGATGGTTTCATTGCGCGGATCGGCCGCGAAATCGTGCGTTCCCTGTGCCATGGCGGCGGACACTAAGCGCGCAAGCAAAGCGACGCTAGAGGCTTAACCCGCTAGGCTAAAGCCGAACGCGCCCTTCAATCCGTCGATCACGTATTGCGCTGCCAAGGCGGCGAGCAACACGCCGAGGAGCCGCGTGATAACCGCTTCGACTTTGTCGCCCAAAAGGCGGATCAGCGGACCTGCGGCCACCAGCGCCCCCGCTGTTAGCGCGAGCACGAGGCCGAGCGCGGCGAACACTTCGGCACGCTCTTGCCAATCAGCCGCTTCGTTCATCAGCAACATGACCGCGGCAATCGCACCCGGCCCGGCCAGCATCGGCATGGCCATCGGAAAGACCGAGACGTCTTCGACTTCGCTGGCGCTGACTCTGTCCGCGCGTTCGTTACGGCGCTGTGTGCGCTTTTCGAAAACCATTTCAAACGCGATCCAGAACAGCATGAAGCCGCCCGCGATGCGGAAACTGTCGAGCTCAATATGCAGCGCGCCAAGCAAGGCTTCGCCAAAGAACGCAAAAATTAGCAGGATCACGCCGGCGATCGCCACCGCGCGCAAGGCCATATTGCGCGCCTGCGCGCTGGTCGCGTCCTTGGTCAGGCCAGCGTAGATCGGCGCGCACCCCGGGGGATCGATCACGACGAACAGCGTGATGAAGGCAGAGACGAAAAGCTCAGGCAGCGACATGAAGGATGGTGTCTTTCAGCGAATCGCAAAGAGGGATGGCCGCGCCCCTCATCACCCTTGCGGCGGGGATGCAAGACTTTCTTCAATGGCGGTCTCCCAGACGCCCTCGTAAAAGTACTCAGCCTTGACGTATTTGGTGCCGTCGTCGCGATGCTCCCATTGCCAGCGCATCGTCCCATCGCGCGAAAGCTGCGCGCTCGCTTTGCCATCTTCGCCAATGGGCATGGCCGGAGGTGGCGGCGCATCCTGCCCCGGCGGTGGGCACGTGGCCACCAGGCCAAGGATCGAATTGATCGCCGTTACGACGATTGCTCCGTCTTCGAACTCTTCGCGCGGCGGCGGCTGCGGATCGTCACGCCCGGCAACATCATAAGTCCATTTGTATGTGTTGTCCGACTGGCGCACCCACGTGGTCACGTAATTGCCGAAGAAGCCGTCGGCATCCCGAAAACGCCCCTGCGAAACGGCTAACGCACCATCGCAGCTCATCACCACTGTGCGCGTTCCAAATTCGTTCGCCTTAGCGGGGTTGGAAACTGGCGCACCGATCTGCGCAAAGTCGACCGGGCCATCACGTCCATGCAGGATCGCACCGGGCGCCGCGTACTCCAGTCCTGCGGCGTTTTGGCCTTGAGCCAGTGCCGCCTTTCCATAGGCAATCTCGGTCTTTACAATTGCGCTGGGCTGCGCCTCTCCGGGCGCGTTGGCGAGCGCTTTGTTGATCACGCTCTTGGGCGGGCCGCGATACTGCGGACCACCACCGCAGGCGGCCAGCGATAGAGCGGATGTGAGAGCCAAAACGATATGGAATGAGCGCATAGGGGAAAGTCCGATAGAGGCGTCGCTTACATAGCCCTTGTCAGGCCTTAGGCCGCTCGTGTCAAAGACCTTCCGGCGGCGTTAGGCCTTCGTTGCGATGCGCTGCAATGGCCGTGTTGCGAAGCAGGACGGCGATCGTCATCGGCCCCACGCCCCCGGGCACCGGAGTAATCGCCCCTGCGACCTCGCTCGCTTCCCCATAGGCGACATCGCCCACAAGGCGGCCTTTTTCTGATCCGGGCTCTGGAGGCAACCGGTTGATGCCCACATCAATCACAGTCGCGCCCGGCTTAATCCAGTCCTTTCCGATCATTTCGGGACGACCCACGGCGGCAACGACAATGTCCGCGCGCGAAACGACCGATTTGAGATCGCGCGTTCGGCTATGCGCGATAGTGACGGTCGCGTTGGCGTCGAGCAAAAGCTGCGCCATCGGTTTGCCAACAATATTGGAACGGCCAACAACCACCGCATCCAGACCCGAAAGATCACCCAACTGATCGGTCAAAAGCATCAGACATCCCAGCGGGGTACAGGGC
>JBCCKJ010000273.1:0-3722 GCA_039027455.1 Pseudomonadota bacterium
GCATCCTCAATCACCGCCAGCCGGCGCGAGACGGTAGTGTGCGTCATTTCCAGATCGTTGGCCGCCGCGCGCAAGGTGCCTGTGCGCGCCAGCGCCAGTATCAATCGATAATCATCCCAATCGCTCATTGGTGCATATACGCACCAACAGAAGCGAAAATCTATCCGATACAATCTCCCACAGGTTCTCCATGGTGCGCAGGCATACCAAATTCGAACGGGAGACATTCACGTGATACCGCTTTCAAGACACACCCAAGTCATCGCAACAAGCTTTGCGGGCTTGATCGCCTTTCAATCGGTTTCTTGCACTAAAGCCTCAGCGCAAACTCAGGAGGAAGAGCAAGCCCTACAGCCTGGGTTCACGCTTGAGCTCAAGCAAGGCCAAGTGCTCCAGCTTGTCGTTCCCGAAGAAAGCGACGAGGGGCGCGCCGCGCGTCAGACCTACTATCAGAACGCCTTCCCAATTGCCGAGCGTTTGGGATACCGCAACGAAGGCATGCTCGGCATCCGACAGACGGTGCGCAGCGACTACGATCCAAGCGTTTTCGTATTCTTTTCATGGCCCGGTGGGGACGCCGTACAAGGGTACCGCAGCAATCCGCGGTTCACCGAATTTAAGGAACTGCGCCGCGAAGCGTGGCGCGAACTGAAGATCTACGACGCCGAAATCGACGAAGATCTCAAACTCGTTTTCGATCCGGCTAAACACTACTCGGCTCTGTTCGCGTGGCTCGATCCCGAAACTCGCGCGGATTACACGCGCTATCTTGAAGGGATTGAGCCAGCCGTGAAGCGATCGGGCGGCCGTTTCATTTACAAGATGTACGATCCCTACATGCAGGCGTTGAACGACCCTTCAAATGGCCCCGGACAAATCACGTTCGTTGAGTGGGAGACCGAGGACGGATTTGCGAAGGTGCAGCAGTCGCCGGAATATCGCGAACACCAGAGCCAATTTGCGAGTTCGGTCCTGAAATTCGAATTCTATTGGCTGCAAACGCGCCGTTAGAGCATTTTCCTACTCGCCGCTGTCCGCGCTAATTGGCGCGCGTGCTTCCTCACCTCTCCTTCATCTTGGCCCAATCAATCGGTTCACCTGATCAAAATGTCGCTTTTCGATCGATCCAGTCTTTGCGCCAAGACCGTGTAACACGTGGTCCATGTCTCGCTCAGCCGCGACGGGCTGAGCGGGATCACATCATGAAGTTGGGTTGCCCGTTGCTCGCGCTGATGCCGCCGTCGACGGGCAGGTTCACGCCGGTGATGAAGCTGGCGTCTTCGCTGGCGAGGAAGGCGCAGGCGGCGGCGATGTCTTCGGGTTCGCCCACGCGCTTGATCGCCATGCGGTTGAGGACCATCTTCATCGCCATCTCGTTGCCGGTGATGTCGTCCACCATGTCCGATCGTGTGACCGAGGGGTTGATCGCGTTCACGCGCACACCCTTCGCGCCAACCTGCAGAGCGAGGCCGCGCGTCAGGTTCGTCACCGCGCCTTTGGACGCGTTGTAGATCGGCAGCATCGAATCCCCGCCCGTGCCCGACACGCTCGAGATGTTGACGATCGATCCGCCGCTCTCGATCAGATGCGGGATCGCCGCGCGGCTCAGATAGATCACGCCTTTGACGTTGATGTCGATGATGCGGTCAATCTCGGCGTCGTCCGCCTTATGGAGGATCCCGCCTCCGCCGACGCCCGCGTTGTTGACGAGGCAATCGAGCCCTCCGAAGCGCTCGACCGTCTTGGCCACGATCTCGTTGGCGAAGTCGGAACTCGAGACATCGCCCGCCACCACCAGAGTGCGCTCGGGATCGAGCGTGTCGGCTACCGCGCTGCACTTCTCCGCGTTGCGGGCGTTGATGACGACATTAGCGCCTTCGTCATGAAAGCGCCGGGCGATCCCTTCGCCAATGCCCGTCGACGACCCGGTGACGATAACGGTCTTGCCCGAAAAGCGGGTGGATTGAGACATACGTGCAGTCCTCTCTCTGAGTGTGGCCTTGCGCGTCCCATCCGCTGGGACGCGCCAAAGCAAATTGGAATGGCGCCCCCTGTAACCGATCGCTTCCCCCGCGCGAACCCCATGTGACTGGTCGGCGTTTGCGCCGATGATTTCCTTTGGAGTTAAGACCTGATGTTTCGCATTTTTGCTTTAATCGGCGCTATTGGCGCGCTTTTGATCGGCGCCATGCAGCTTTCCGCTCAGGCCGATACGAATGGCTGGACAACCTACGACGCCGCCGAATTCATGATGGCGCAGAAGAAAGGCAAGACAATCGTCGTCGATGTCTACGCCGATTGGTGCCCGACCTGCCGCGCGCAGGCCCCCATTCTCGAGGAGTTACGCACCGAGAAGCAATCGAGCGACGTGCTGTTCGTGAAGGTCAACTTCGACAAGGAAAAGGCCTTCCTGCGCGACAATCGCATCCCGCGCCAATCGACGGTTCTGGTGTTCAACGGCATGGACGAAGCCGCCCGCTCGATTGCGCAGACGGACAGAACCGCGCTGCGTGAAGCGGTCCTGAACGCGCTGTAAGGCGCCTGACGGCGATCGAATTCGAGTTTAACGGTGTTCACCAGCATTGCCCTTGCCTTCGTTGCCGGACTGGTGACGATCCTGAATCCGTGCGTGCTGCCGCTGGTGCCCATCCTCGTCGGGTCGGCGCTGGGCAAGGCGCGCATCGGTCCACTGGCGCTTGCGGGCGGATTGGTGACGAGCTTCACGCTCTTTGGCTTCACCGTGATCGCTTTTGGCTACTCGCTTGGCATAGACGAGCGGTTGGTGCGCCTTATGGCCGGCGCTTTGCTGGCGGTGGCCGGAGTGGTCCTGCTCGTCCCGCAGGCGCAAGCCGCGTTAAGCGCCGCCGCCGCGCCGCTTGCCAGTGCGGGCAATCAGCAGCTTGAGCGGGTCAACGCCGACGGAGCGATTGGCCAGTATGTGGTCGGGCTCCTCCTTGGTCTCGTCTGGGCGCCGTGCGTGGGGCCAACATTGGGCGTCGCGATCGCTGCGGCCAGCCAAGGCCAAGACCTGGCCAGCGCTTTTCTCATCTTCTTGACGTTCGGTCTGGGCGTCGCGACGTCCATCCTAGCCTTCGCTTACGGGTCACGCCGCGCGCTGGGCGAACGCAGCCAGACGCTGCGCGCGGTGGCGCAATACGGAAAGCCGATCTTTGGCGCGGCGCTGATCGTGGTGGGCCTGATGGTCCTAACCGGCTTCGACAAGGTGCTGGAGATCGCCATTCTCGACGCCCTCCCGCCCGAAGTGGTGCGTTTTACAACATCGTTCTGAGCTCCATGCCCGAGTGAAAGCGCTTTCCTATCGCATCGCTTACGCGCAAAAGGCGCATCGGGGCGGTCTGAGATAGGAGGGACGCACAATGAGCATGAGCAATGAACCGCGTGTCACCGGATTGGGAGGCGTGTTCTACGTCGCGCCCGATCCCGAAGCCACGCGCGCATGGTATCGCGACATATTGGGCGTGGACGGCACCTATGGCCCCCAATTCGCGTGGTCCGAAGAGCCAAAGCAAAATCCCTATTCGCTGATCAGCCACTTCAAAGACGACGGGTACATCAAGCCGGGCAAAGGCGGCTTTATGATCAATCTGCGCGTCCACGATCTGGATGGCTTCGTCAAAAAGCTCAAATCCAAGAAGGTCAAAGTCCTCGACACGGTGGACGAAGGATACGGCAAGTTTGCGTGGCTGCTCGATCCCAACGGA
>JBCCKJ010000274.1:0-3691 GCA_039027455.1 Pseudomonadota bacterium
CCAGTTCACCGACGGCCTGCCCAAGACAAGAAGCGGCAAAATCATGCGGCGCATCCTGCGCAAAGTCGCCGAAAACGACTTCAACTCTCTCGGCGACACCTCAACCCTAGCCGACCCTTCTCTGGTTGACCGACTGATAGAGGGGCGTCAAAATCGTTGAACAAGCGACCGACCTACCGGGTAATGACCGCTTTTATGGGGTCCGGTTTTGGGAGAGGCCAGTATGCGCATTGTGATTGCGGATGATCACCCGCTTTTTCGCTCCGCTTTGAGCCACGCTGTGGCAAAAGTGTGGGACGGCGCGGAGCTCGTCGAAGCGGAATCGGCGGCAGAAGCTCGCACGGAGTTGGCCAATGGGGCCGAAGCGCTATTGCTCGATCTCCATATGGAGGACTCGAATGGGCTCAGTGTCTTGATGGACCTGCGTCAAGACTATCCCGCTTTGCCGATCGCTATTGTTTCAGCCAGCGAAGAGCCACGTGTGTACGCGGCAGCTCGGCAATTGGGCGCAGCGGCCTTTATTCCAAAGTCGGCAGGGCTCGAAGACATGCGCGTCAGCCTATCGGCGGTGCGTGATGGCGACCTGTCCTTTCCCGACACGGCTGAAGACGATGAGGACGATGACCTCGCACGCATCGCGAGCCTAACGCCCGCGCAGCGCCGTATTCTGAGTTCTATCCGGCAGGGTTTGCTCAACAAGCAGATCGCTTATGAACAGAGCATCAGCGAAGCTACGGTAAAGGCGCATATCACCGCGATCTTTCGCAAGCTGGGCGTTTCCAATCGCACGCAGGCGGTTCTGCTTGCCGGCAAGCTGGATGTGGATCAGCCGAGCGCGGATTGCGCCGCCGTTTGAGTTTTTGAGGCGGCTCGGCTCTTGCCACGCTGGGTCAAGCAGGTTGAAATAAGCGCGCGCAGTGCGGCCGGTGAAGACGGTTTCAAAAGCCGGTTCGCATCCATGGCCACCGCGGCAAACTCGGTTTCCTCGCTGTCTTCGGCGGTCAGCAGAATGGCGGGAGGCTGGGCCTTCCAAGCCATGCAGAGTTCGCCATAAACCGTGTCGCCGCGCTCTTCGCCATCGAGGCGATAATCCATAATGACGATGTCCGGTGGCGATGCGCAGCGTTCTAGTGCGCCGAGCAGACCTGTCGCGCTTATCGGATCAAGGTCCCATTTTGACAGAAGCGCACAGGTTGCGGTGAGCACAGCCGGATCGTTATCGACGACGAGCACCCGGGCTTCGCCAATTGTACGAACTGGTCGCTCTATCGCTTCAATTGGCATCGGTGTGCCCCAACGATGGACCGGAATACTTAGCGCGAAACAGCTGCCTTTTCCGACGGCAGATCTTGTGATGATGCGTGTATCGATGAGCGCGCTTGTTCGTCTGACGATCGCCAAACCCAGGCCTAGTCCTTCGCGGTCGGTCGATGAGCCCCGCTCAAACTCCTGAAAGATCCGATCCAAGTCCTCGTCTGCGATACCGCGTCCCGTATCGTGAACGCACAGGAGCGCCTCTTCGCCGGAACGCCTGACGCCGAGCAGCACACCGCCCGACTTGGTGTATCGAATGGCGTTGCTGACCAGATTCCGAAGGACACTTGTCAAAAGGGTCCGATCCGAATGGACCCAGGCGCTGGTGCGCACGCGGCGCAGCGTAACGCCCTTGGCCTCAGCTTGCACTGCGAACTCTCGCGCGACTTCCTCATACACTTGATCAAGCGCGACCTCTTCGTTTCGCGGTATGATCCCGCCGCTATCAAGCTTCGAGATATCCAGCAGCGCGCGGATCAGGCGATCCGCCGATGCGATCGAGCCATCAAGATCACCCACGAGTGCCTTCAACGATTGATCATGAGAGACTTCCTCTCCCAGTGCCGATGCGAACAGACGGGCCGCGTTTAGCGGTTGGATAAGATCATGGCTTGCTGCGGCTAGAAACCGGGTTTTAGATTTCGTTGCCTCAGATAGAGCTTCGTTGACTTCGCGAAGCTCTTCAGTGCGTTTCGCAACCTGGTCTTCCAACGCCTGTTCGGCCCGGCGATCCGCGGTGATGTCAGTGTAAGAGGTGACATAGCCACCTCCCGGTGTCGGCGATCCCACAATCCGCATCACTCGTCCGTCCGACTGCTCGCTTTCGTGGCGGTGGTGATGCCCGGCGCGCATGTGATCAAGGCGACGCTCAATGTAGGCTTCGATTTCGTCGTCGCTCAGATCGCTGTTTCGTTGGTTGAAACGGATCAGTTGTCCAATCGGCGTACCAACCTGAACGATCGCATCGGGCAGTCCAAACATATCCTGATAGCGCGTGTTCCAGGCCACAAGAGCCATGTCGGCGTCCACCAGCGCGACCCCGGTATCGATGTTCTCAATTGCGATTTGCAGCAGCTCGCCCGAGAAATTCAGGCGCTTGCTCGTTTCATCGAACATGGCGACAACATCGGGCAACGGTATAGCCTCGCCTCCAGACCAAGAGGCAACCAGCATTCTGGCGGAAGAGGTTCCAACCGTCCCTGAAATGACCCGTTCCGCCATTTCGATCAGGGCTGGATCGGCCGGATCGGAATCTTGGCGAAGGCCAGCCAAAGCTTCGATGGCGCTGTCGGCCCGTGTTTTGCCAACAAACTGAGCGAGTAGGATGCGGACATCGGCGACGCGTTTGTTTGTCACGAACTTGCCCCGTGCACCGGGGCTGGGAGTGCCAACAAAAGCCGCCGCTTGCGCGGCATCAAGTAGGGTGGGCTTCGAGAGCTTTGAACCCAACCAATAAGCGGCGCAATTGGCCGCGAGACTCAAGATCACGCCCGAGACCAACGGATCATCATGGATTGCGAGGACGGGCGCTCCGCCTGAAAGCGTCGGCCACAGTAAGAGCGCAAACCAAGCGATCGCGCCAACGCCGAGGCCGGCCAACATGCCATTGCGAGTTCCACTTTCGCTGACCATTCCCAACACAAGGCCAGGCGCGAATTGCGCTGCCGCGGCAAAGGCGAGGGTGCCAAGCCCTGCGAGGCTGCCTATGCGCCCCATCTCAAGATACGCGAGATACGCAAAGAACAGGAGCGCGCCGATCACCAACCGGCGGATCGCAAGAAGACGCGTGGCCAGCTGGGCGCGCTTATCGCCAGTTTCGTTAGCGCCTTCGCTCTTTAGGGTCTGGCGGAAGGCCACCGGGGCGATAAGATCGTTGGTGATCATGGTCGAAAGCGCCACGCTCGCGATCACGATCATCCCCGCAGAGGCCGAGAATCCTCCAATAAAGACGAGAACGGCAAGCGCGTATTGCTCTCGCGCCAAAGGAAGCGCGAGAACGATGCTGTCGGGGTTTGTTCCTGCTGGAAGCACGCTCAACCCTGCCATCACGATCGGAACGATGACAGCGGCGGTTACCAAAAGGTAGACGGGGAAGACCCACTGCATGGATGGACTGACGCGTTCGTCGCTTGCTTCAACGAACGTCATATGGAACTGACGTGGCAGACAGAGCGCCGCGCAGGCCGCGATCAATGTCAATGTAAAGAAACGCGCGTCGATCTGTGCGCCGCTGAATACGGGTTGGCTCGCTGCAATCGAAGTCGATTCTCCTTCGCCCAAAAGAAGGAAAATCGCCAAGGCCGCCACCGCGATCAACGCGATGAGTTTGACGACAGCTTCGACGGCTATCGTCATTACGAGACCTGCGTTGTTCCCC
>JBCCKJ010000275.1:0-3687 GCA_039027455.1 Pseudomonadota bacterium
CATGGGCAAGCCGAAGATCGAAGATTGCGCGAAGTTCCAGGCTGTGTGCAAGCCAATCGACATACCCAACCGTCCGGTCATCAGCATGGGCACAGCGAAGGCTGCCCCATTAAGCGATAGGAGCGCGAAGGCGGCCCAAGAGAAGCTGTCGGTCCATGCGTGGGCCAGCCCAAAGAGCACACTCGCGAGAGCAACGGCCAACGCTGTGCGAAAGCTAAGCTGCGAAGGCCCAGCCGAGCTTTCGCTGAATTGGCGAAAGAGGAAGCCTCGGAACAGTGTTTCTTCCCAATAGCCGACCATCACCATGCGGATCGCAAAAGCGCCAATAGCGGCTTGGCCCGATCTGGTCAGAGTCTCAGGATGCCAAGAGGTTTGGGCCGTCCAGCCCCACATCAAAAGAGAAGCAAAGACCGCGCCCACAGCGCACACGCCGATACCGAAGCCAAGCGCGCACTCACCGAAGAAGCGCGCGCTCACTTCAAGCCCGAAATAGGAAAGGCTCCGCTTTTCGATTAGGCGCGACCAAAGCGCGAGAACGGCGGTGAACACACACACCGCGAGCGCCAGCTGGAGCCATTGGGGTCGCACCACGATGAGCGGACCGAGCGCGAGGGCGAGTATGAGCGCGAACAACGCTAATCGCCAAACCAATCGTGGCCGGCCATCTTCGCTGCGCCAAACGCTCATACGGACCCCAAATCAGGCTTCGCTGAGACCTAGGCGGCCCAGGCGTCACTCTTACATTTGATCAAGCATGTATTCCGCGCTGGAGACCTTGAAGTCGCCTGGCGCTTCGACGTTAAGCTGTTCCACCACGCCGTCGTTGACCACCATCGAGAAACGCTGGCCGCGCGTGCCCATGCCAAATCCCGATCCGTCCATGGTGAGGCCGACCGCTTCGACGAATTCGGCGTTGCCATCGGCCAGCATGGTGATGTCGCCCGATCCCGCGCTCGCGTTCCAAGCGCCCATCACGAACGCGTCGTTCACGGCGGTGCCGACGATTTCATCGACGCCCTTGTCTTTGAGCTCGCCCGCCTTTTCGACAAAGCCCGGAAGATGCTTGGCCGAGCAGGTCGGGGTGAAGGCTCCGGGCACCGAGAACAGCGCGACCTTCTTGCCCGCGAAGAAATCGCCGGACTGCACGGGTTGCGGGCCTTCGGCGGTGGCTTTCACCATGGTCACATCGGGCAGTTTATCGCCTACGGAAATTGTCATCGAGGGGACTCCTTTGGTTGACTAAACACCACTTGGTGGCCGCTATAATCCGATCAAGCGATCCGGCAAGATTTACGGATATAAAGATAACTTTATATTTGCTTCGAAACCGCCGCGCCGCTAGGGCGCGCAGCAGACATCACGGAGACATATAATGGCCACCGCCGCTCTCGAACAAGAATACATCATCAAGGATATCGGCCTTGCGCAGTTTGGCCGCGATGAGATCGCTATCGCCGAAACCGAAATGCCGGGGCTTATGGCTCTGCGCGAGGAATACGGCGCCAGCCAACCTTTAAAGGGCGCGCGCATAACCGGCTCGCTCCACATGACGATCCAGACCGCGGTTCTGATCGAAACGCTGACCGCGCTGGGCGCCGAAGTGCGCTGGGCGACCTGCAACATCTTTTCGACGCAAGACCACGCCGCCGCGGCGATTGCCGCGCAAGGCATCCCGGTGTTCGCCATCAAAGGCGAAACGCTGGCCGATTACTGGGATTATGTGGGGCGCATCTTTGACTGGTCGACACCGGATAACCCCGATCTTACCAGCAACATCATCCTCGACGATGGCGGCGATGCGACCATGTTCGCGCTGTGGGGGGCGCGTCTGGAAGCGGGCGAGGAAATGCCCGCCCCGGCCAACGCCGAAGAGATCGAATTCCAGCGGGCTCTGAGAGCTTACATCAAGGAAAAGCCCGGCTATCTCACCAAGAGCGTCCAGAACATCAAGGGTGTTTCGGAAGAGACCACGACGGGCGTTATGCGCCTCTACCAGATCGCCAAAGCGGGCAAGCTTCCGTTCCCGGCGATCAACGTCAACGACTCTGTGACCAAGTCGAAGTTCGACAACCTTTACGGCTGTAAGGAGTCGCTGGTTGACGCGATCCGCCGCGCCACCGATGTGATGCTCGCGGGCAAGGTCGCTTGCGTGGCCGGTTACGGCGATGTGGGCAAAGGCTCGGCTGCCTCGCTGCGCGACGGCGGCGCGCGCGTCATGGTCACCGAAATCGACCCGATCTGCGCTCTGCAGGCCGCGATGGACGGCTACGAAGTCGTCTCGATGGAAGAAGCAGTGAAGCGCGCCGACATCTTCGTCACCGCCACCGGCAACGAAGACGTGATCACCGGCGAACACATGAAATCCATGAAGAACATGGCGATCGTCTCGAACATCGGCCACTTTGACAGCGAGATCCAAATCTCCGCGCTTGACAATTACGAGTGGAAGGAAATCAAGGATGGCACCGACATGGTGACCTTCCCCGATGGCCGTTCGATCCTGGTTCTGGCCAAGGGTCGCCTCGTCAATCTGGGCTGCGCCACCGGCCACCCCAGCTTCGTCATGAGCGCGAGCTTCACCAACCAGACACTCGCTCAGATCGAACTATTCACCAAGTCGGACGAGTACGAGAACGACGTCTACGTCCTGCCCAAGCACCTCGACGAAAAGGTCGCCGCGCTGCACCTTGAAAAGCTGGGCGTGGAACTCACCAAGCTGAGCCAGAAGCAAGCCGATTACATCGGTGTGCCTGCGGCGGGCCCGTTCAAGCCGGACCATTACCGCTACTGATCCTTTTTGATCGATCGAACCGAAAAAGCCCTCGCTTGAGCCAAGCGGGGGCTTTTTCTTTGCGCGCCCATACAGAGCCTTTGTCGCGCGCCTTCGTGCGCTATGGCAAGAACCGCGCGAGAGGAGAAAGATGATGGACGGAAGCGTCGTTATTCTGGGTGTGGGCGCGGCGAATGGCGTCGGGGGCGCGTTGGCGCGGCGCTTTGCGAGCGAGGGGCATCATGTCATCGTCGCCGGGCGCACGCTTGAAAAAGTGGAGGCTGTGGCCGCGAACGTGTCAGACGCGGGCGGTTCGGCCGAGGCATTTCGCGCCGATGTGACGTCTGAGCAAGACCAAGACGCTCTGTTTGAAACAGTCGCTTCCAAGGGGCCGGTCGCCGCCGTGCTCTATAACGCGGGCAACAACGCCATCATCCCCTTTGAAAAACTTGATGCGGAAACCTTTGAAGCGTTCTGGAAAGTCGGCTGCCTCGGCGCGTTCCACACCGCCAAGCGCGCGATCCCGATCCTGAAAGACCAAGGGCAGGGCAGCCTGTTTTTCACCGGCGCGTCCGGGTCTCTACGCGGCAAGGCGAACTTCGCGCATTTCGCGTCGATGAAGGGCGCGCTGCGGATGCTTGCGCAATCGCTGGCTCGCGAATTTGGCCCAATGGGTGTGCACGTGGCCCACTTTATCATCGACGGTGTGATCAATGGTGAAATGGCGCGTTCGCGCTTCGCGGAGTATCTCGATAATCTGGGCGAGGGCGGAAGCTTGTCGCCCGATGCGATCGCAGAGGCGTTCTGGTATGTGCACAATCAGTCCCGCACGGCGTGGACGCATGAGCTTGATTTGAGACCGTTCAAAGAGAACTGGTAGCCTCGCCCAACAACCGGACTTTGCTCCCCCGCAATCC
>JBCCKJ010000276.1:0-3667 GCA_039027455.1 Pseudomonadota bacterium
GCCAAGCTCTAGCGCACCTCCGTATCGAGCTTCGCGATCAAGGCTAAGGGCCTTTAGGCAGATCGCGTCGAGATCACCCGATAGCGAACCACGTAGCCGCCGTGCCGTAGTGTTCCTTGCGCTGGCGATCTTCAACGATTGGGAGACCTCCGCAGCCAAACGGTCGCTGGGCGCGAGCGCTTCGGCCTTTCGCAGTTGTTCAAGCATCTGCCCTGACGATCCGCGCGTAACGGTTCGCGGAAGGAACCCGCTCATCAATTCGTAAAGTAGGACTCCAAGCGAATAGACATCGGCCCGTGTGTCCAAGTCTAAAGCCTCGCGCTTGGGATCAAGCATCTCGAGAGCCGCGTAATTCGGAGTGCCAATTCCAACCGAAGCCTCCGCTTCGCCAATAGCTTCACGGTCAAGTTGTAGGGCGATGCCGAAGTCTATGATCTTTGGCACCGGAACACCGTCAATAGTGGAAACAAGGATATTTGAAGGCTTCAGATCCAGATGGAGAAGGCGCTTTTGATGCGCGTAGTTCACCGCCAGGCAGACCTGTTTGAAAAGAGCGAGGCGTTGCTCAATTGAGTATCGTCGTTCGTCGCAGAAACTGGTGATGCGCTCCCCATCGACATATTCCATCACGAAGTATGGCACATCATCCTCGGTCGTGCCGGCTTCATGGATGTGCGCGATGTTTGGATGGGAAAGCTTAGCGAGTGCTTGCTGCTCGTGACCGAAGCGATCGCGCATCGCTTTGGTGTGTGTCACGCCTTTGTTGATGACTTTAAGAGCAACAGTGCGCTCGATCGGTTCGGTTTGCTGCGCAAGAAACACCCGGCCCATGCCGCCCGCTCCCAGCAGCCTCACGATCTTGTAAGGACCAAACGACTCCTTCGTGGGCTCGCCATCTTCCGGCCACTGCGTCGTAAGCAAGCGACCCATTTCAAACCCAGCCAATTGCTCGTTCTGAGTGCGGCTCAGGAAAGCGGACGCTGTGTCGTCATCATCGATCATGCCAAGCACTTTGGCGATGGTTTCAGGGTCCGCCCCGGCCTCCATCAGGCTGGCCTCACGGTCCTCTTCCGAGCTTGAATACGCCACCTCAAGCAGCGCCAAAATCTCCCCATCATCGTCGTTCGCCATATGCGTTCGCCTCGTTTCGATGAGCGTTTAGGCCGCCAGCCAGTGTCTCAGCGCCGTGCGCGCGATCTTCCAATCGCGCCGGACGGTCTTGTCGGACACCTCAAGCACCGCCGCGACCTCTTCGGTCGTCATGCCACCAAAATATCGCAGTTCCACGACACTGGCCTGCCGGGGATTGGCGTCGGCCAAGCGGTCTATGGCCTGATCAAGCGCGATGATATCGGCGGACGCTTGCCCGGACTCCGGTTCGTCGCTGAAATCGGGCAGCGTCACTTGCTCGGCGGAACTGAAGCGCTTTTCAGCCGAGGTTTTGCGAGCATGATCCACGAGGATCTGGCGCATCGCTTTGGCGGCGACGGCGAAGAAGTGGCGACGCGATTCAAAGGGGATCGCCGAACGCGCGTGAAGCTTGAGATAGGCCTCGTTCACGAGAGCGGTCGGTTGCAGGGTGTGATCTTCGCGTTCGCGATAAAGATACGCCTCAGCGGTTTGGCGCAGCTCGCTGTAGAGCTTGGGCATCAGCTCTTCGAGCGCGTCCTCGCTGCCGCCTTGCCAGTCGAGCAAAAGCGCTGTGATATCGCGTTCCGGATCCGAACTCGCTGTATTCATTGCCCTTGCTCAACTCGGCGTCCGATCGCCGCTTCCTCATCAAGATCACAGATAGAACGCGCAAAGGCAATCGCCGCCTCGGAGGCGATTTCTCCCTTTTCCGAAAAAATTTTGCGCAGCCGTGTCCGCTTTTTCCTGTCGCTTACGCCTGTGTGGGTGAGGCCAAGCAAACTGGGAAAGGGCAAACCAATGGCAAATACGACTTTTATGACACGTAACGCGCTGCTGACATGCGGGGCGACACTGGCGATGGCGACCTACGCCTTGCATCACGAGGAGGCGCACGCGGACGCAACCGCGCCATGCAACATCAACGTTGTTGTAGGACCAGATTCTCTTGAATGCGGGGTCGACTCCTCGGCCACTGGCCAAGACGGTGCTACCGCCGTTGGCGCTAATAGCAACGCATCAGGGGACCAAAGTACGGCTGTTGGTGAAGGGGCAGAAGCCTCTGGCACCCAATCGACCGCTCTTGGAGAAGATTCTGAGGCGACGGCGGTTGATGCGACCGCGATCGGCAACGACGCCAGCGCGACTGCCGCAAATGCCACCGCTATCGGTGCCGATACGCTTGCCAATGCGACGGGAGCGACTGCGGTCGGTGATGCTTCGAGCGCTTCAGGCACTAACGCACTTGCGCTTGGAACCAACGCCTCCGCCACTGCAGACTCTGCGCTTTCGTTGGGCGCGCTCTCCGACGCGACCGGCGCAGGCGCAATTGCCATCGGCGGCGACGGCCCAGACACAGGCTCACAAGGCGCGTTGGCGAGCAACCTGGGCGCGATCGCTATTGGCCAAGACAGCGTGTCGAGCGATCTTCAAAGCGTCGCTCTGGGAGCAAGCAGCGAATCCAGCGGCGCTCAATCTGTTGCCATTGGCGCTGAAGCCCTAGCGAGCGCCAATCAGGCCATTGCGGTCGGAGACGCGTCGCAATCCACCGGTTTTCAATCCGTTGCCATCGGTGAAGGCGCCAACGCTAGCGCGTCTTCGGCCATCGCCGTGGGCGATGGCGCGGTCGCATCGGCGGCCGAGACGATTTCAATCGGAGACAATTCGGACGCCAGTCAAGCAAACGCCCTCGCCATTGGCCGCCAAAGCATCTCATCTGGCGTGGACGCGGTCGCCATCGGCCCGTTTGCGCAATCCACAGGAACGGCGGCTGTTGGCATTGGCGCAGATTCTCAAGCCACCGGTGCAGGCAGCATTGCCATTGGCCGCGATAGCGGCGACGCAGGCGCGATCGGCGCATCAGCCACGGCAACCGGAGCGATTGCGTTGGGGCAAGACAGCGTCGCCAGTCTCGATGACGCAATCGCGCTGGGAACCTCGGCGGCGGCGCAGAGCTTCAACGCGGTGGCCATTGGTGGTCAGGCCAACGCCTCCGGCGCAAACTCGGTCGCGTTGGGTTCTGTCGCGGTTGCCACCAATCCGGCTTCCGTAGCGATTGGTGTTGCGAGCGAGGCGACAGGCACCCGCGCCTTTGCAGGCGGGAACCGCGCTCAAGCCAGCGGCACGAACAGCATTGCCATCGGCACCGATAGCGATGATGGCGTAGGCGCAAGCGCAACCGCAGCGGACGCGATTGCTCTGGGAACTGACACCCTTGCGAGTGGTGGAAGAGCAACAGTGATTGGTTCCGACAGCGTTGCAAGTGGGGCCTTCGCCACCGCACTTGGATTCAGCGCTGACGCAACGGCGATTGACGCGATAGCAATTGGCACGAACTCGCGGGCAACGGAAGCGGATAGCGTTGCGATTGGCAACAACGCGGAAGGCTTGGCCCCGGGCGCAGTTGGAATTGGTCGGCAAGCCCAGGCTACGGCCACCAGTGCCATAGCTTTGGGTCGAGACAGCGATGCAACTGCGCAGGGCGCGATCGCCATTGGCGCCGATGGATCGGATACAGGCGGCAGTGGTGCGCAAGCGA
>JBCCKJ010000277.1:0-3662 GCA_039027455.1 Pseudomonadota bacterium
ACACTTTGCGATCGCCGCCGCGAACTTCGCCATATCGGATATGGTGGTGTCCATAGAGCCCGCTGCGCGGACTTTGCTGCGATCGTCGTGCGGCACGCTTTGGCCTTCGACGGTGAAGCCATCGGCCAGATTCTCCGCAAAGTCACTCCGCCACATCAGGTCCGTCTTGGTCATGCCCAGCGGGCTGAATACCTGCCGGCGCATCTCTTCGCCAACATCCATTCCGAGACCTTGTTCCAGCGCGAACTGCAAGAGGACGAAGCCATCGCCGGAATAGAAATATCGGCTGCCCGGATCGAAGTGGATATCGAGCGTCCCTTCGGGGTCAAATTCGCCGTCGGGCGTGATGAAGTAGAAGTTTCGGAACCCACCCGAATGGGTCAGCAGCATGCGGGGTGTAATCAACTTCCAGCGATCATCGTCCGCCAGATCGCCCCAGCGCGAATGGGTGCGTTCAAAACCAATATAGCTCGGCAGGGGACGGGGCAGCAGAGTGTCGATCGTTTGATCCAGATCGATGCGTCCCTGATCGTGCAATTTCAGAATGAAGTAGGCGAAGACCGTCTTCGTGAGCGAGGCCCCGTACATGACGGTTTCCGGGGTAAGCGGATCGCGTTGTGCGTTCCGCACGCCCAAGGCCTGAATCTCCGCGACTTCGCCATCCCGGATCACGGCGTAGGCAAGGCCTTCGGCGCTGGTGGCCTCCATCCCAAACTCTGCGGCCGCTTGCGTCTCAGGCATAGAAGCGGCCTCTTGGGCATTTGCTTGCGCAGTGGCCGCTGCAAGGGCCATAATCCAAGCCAGCCAAGTCTTCATTTAAAGTACCTCGCGGAATTTGAGGGGTTTTGAGTTGGGAGAGCGCGCCGATCCCAATTTGGATCATTGCGGAATGCCAAACTGTTGCGCCTGCCCTCGCAACGCCGCTTCGGCGTCGGGGTTGGCCTCGATGGCTTTCTCCAAGGTCGCCTTGGCTTTATCCAGATCGCCCAAGGTCGCATGGCTGCGCATCACCATGGCCCAACGCTCCAGATTGGATGGGTCTTCTTCCAGCTTGGCCTCCGCCGACGCGATCATGCCTTGGATCATCGCCAACCGGTCCTGTGGGCTCATCGTTGCGGCGGTTTCCACCTGCTCGCGCGTCGGCCCGGCGATTTGGACGGGCGCACCCGAGGTTTGGCCCGCGCGCGATGACGTTTCGGGGGTCAGAATATAGCGGTAGGTGATGGCGGAAATCGCCAAAAGCGCCGACACGCCAAAGAACGCCCACGCGGCTTTTGATCCGTTTGTTGGCTCGTTTGCCATAGCCCCACAACTAGCAACCCTTTGAGAGACCTACAATCGCGCCCTGAACTCGGGCGTCAGGTTTGGCTCCACATGCGCATCAGGTTCGCCATCGATTTGTCGAGCGTCAAAAGCTCAGGCGATTGATGATCAAGCCGCTTGCGCAGGCTTGCGCGCAGGTTCTCCATATCGAACATCAATTCGCGCTGGATCGGGTCCGCGATCAGGCTTTCAATCCAGCCGACGCACACGATCCGCTCGCCCTTGGTCACCGGCTTCACTTCGTGGATCGAGGTGGACGGATAAAGCACAAGCTGCCCCCATTCGCCTTTGACGCTCTGCGTCTGGCCGGCGGTGTGGATGACAAGTTCACCCCCTTCATAATCGGCCGAACGGCTTAGAAACAGCGTGAACGAGATGTCGGTGCGAATGCGGTTGGCCCCCTTGCCCATCAGCGCGTTGTCGACGTGCGGGCCGTAATGCCCGCCATCCTTTGTCTTGCTGATGAGCAGCGGGGAGAACCGGCGGGGCTGCGCGGCGGCTTTGACCACGCGGTTGTCGGCGATCAAAGGCGTCAGCTCGGCGCGGATCGCGCGGCCGGCTTCAGAGTTTACCACCGCCTGCAGATTGCGTTTCACTTGTTTGGCTATCGCGCCCGCGGTTTCGCGACCATCGCGCCAATCCAGCGCCTCGACCATGGCCGAGAACTTCTCGATCCGCTCGTCATCGGTGAAGGCGGCGATTTTGACGATCATGCTGGCTGGCTTTCCCGTTACCGATTGCGCCGGAACTTATGGCGTTCGCGACGGTATCGCATAGTCGCCCCGCCGGGGCTGGCGCAATGGGTTCGTCAGACGTGCGGCACCGGCTCCAGATGCACATCTTCCCCGTCGAGTTCCCCCTTGTAAAGCCGACGCACCATCCGGCGCGAGCGCACATGGACGATCGCCAGCGACGGGATCACCAGCATCAGCAGCGCCGTCCCGATCAAGACGCCAAAGCCGAGGCTGGCCGCCATGGGAATGAGAAACTGCGCCTGTCGGCTGGTCTCAAACGTGATTGGCGCAACGCCCAGGAACGTCGTGAACGCGGTAAGCATGATCGGGCGGAAGCGCGATTTGGCCGCGTCGATGATCGCCTCTTCCTCCTCCATTCCGATGGCCATGTTTTCGTTGAAGAAGTCAATCATCACAAGGCTGCCGTTGATGATGACCCCCGCCAAACTCACAAAACCGAACAGGGAAAGGATACCCAGTTCGAGGCCGAGCAAGAGGTGCGCGAACAGGCCACCCACCATCCCGAACGGGATCGCCGACATGATAACCAGCGGCTGCGTGTAGGATCGGAATGGGATAGCCAGCAACGCGTATATCACGATCAACGCGATGCCAAACGCCGCGCCAAGGCCGGAAAAGGCCTCAAGCTGTTCCTCCTGCTCTCCGCCAAATTTGTATTGCAGCGCGGGGTAATCGGCGATGATCGGAGGCAGAATCTCGGTTTCGATAAACTGCGTCGCTTCGGTCGACGTGATCGCCTGTTCGTTCACGTCAGCCGAAATGGTGACGGTGCGCCGTCCATCTTCGCGGCGGATTGTGGCGGGCGCCTCGGTAAAGCTTGCTTCGGCCACCGCGGATAGCGACGTGAAACCGCCGCCGGGCACACGCACGCGCAGCGCGTTCACATCGGCAATCGAATTGCGCTCATTCTCGGGCAGGCGGACATAGACGCGCACATCCTGACGCCCACGCTGCACGCGAACCGCTTCCGCGCCGAAAAACGCCGCGCGCACTTGGCTTGCGAGATCCTCGACGGTCAGGCCCAGAGTCCGTGCGCCCGGTTTCAACCTCAGTTCAATTTCGCGCAGCCCCGCGTCCTGATCGCTTTCGATATCGAACGCCCCGTTGATCCGGGCGATGCCCGCCATCAGGCGTTTGCGCGCGTCTTCGAGCGCGTCTTCGTTGCTGTCGGAAATCTGCACGTTGATCGCCGCGCCGAAATTGATGTCGTCCGACGTGATCGAGAACGAGCGCACTTCGGGCAGATCGCCAATCTCTTCGCGCCACACATCCTGAATTTCGCGCGCGCTGACGGGCCGCTCGCTACCCGTCATCAGCGCGATCTGCACATCGGCTAGCGCGGGGCTGGACTGCGTGCGCGTGCCACCGGGGCCACCCTGCCCGATCGCGCGTTGGCCCACGGTCGAATAAATCGCCTCGACGAAATAAGGCGGCACACCCGCATCGCGCTCTTCATCGGTCTGATAGCGCGCCAAGGTGCGGTCACCGGCTTCTCGTATCTTCTCAGCGACCCGAGAGGTGCGTTCCACCGTCGCCCCGGCGGGCATTTCGATTGACGCTGAGATAACATCGCCCTCGATATCC
>JBCCKJ010000278.1:0-3635 GCA_039027455.1 Pseudomonadota bacterium
GATCCGGGACTTCGTCGCACAGTGTGCGATAATCCATACTTTTGTCGAGATGGCTTAAAACGAGACGCTTCGCTCCAGAGCGCTCCCCAAGCTCAAGCGCCAGCCCCAAGTGAGCGTGCGAAGGATGCGGTTCTCGACGCAGGCAATCGCTCACCAGAACATCAGCGTCCCAACACAAATCGACCATGTCGTTCGAGATGGCGTTGTAGTCCGTTGCGTACACGATCGACTTTCCGTCAGCTTCAAAGCGGAACGCGGTGGTTTCTCCCGGTCCATGCTCCATCTGGCACCAATCGACACGAAAACCAGACACGATCTTCAATCGATCAAGCGTGTCGAGCGTAACAATTGTCGGATATCCATCCTGCCCTGCAAAGACATAGCCAAAGCGTTGGCGAAGGCGCCGGACGACCTCGGTGTGTGCGTATCCCGGTATGGGCCCTCCGCGCCCATAGCGCAGCACCCTTAGATCATCGATTCCATGGCAATGATCGGCGTGATCGTGAGTCCAGAAAACGCCGTCAATCCGGCTGATGCGATTGGCCAACAGCTGCGCTCGACAATCAGAGGATGTGTCGATCAGGAGCCTTGAACCCTCGTCGCTTTCAATCAGAACAGACACACGGGTGCGGCGATTGCGCGGCTCTCCCGGATCGCAAAGACCCCAGTCGCCTTTTCCATCTTCGCCGCCGACCCTAGGCACACCCGTGGACGTTCCCGATCCCAGAAGCGTGACTTTCATGGCCCAACGCTCACAAAGCGGCTTTGGAAAAAAGCTTCATAAAGTTAGCGCTGGTTTGCTCAGCTAGTTTCTCGAACTCAACGTCGCGCAATTCAGCAACGAAACGCGCCGTGTCCGCGACATAGGCGGGCTCGCAAGATTTTCCACGGTGTGGCACCGGAGCCAGAAACGGACTGTCGGTTTCCACCATCAACCGATCATCGGGCACCCTTGCTGCGGTTTGCTGCAGCGATTTGGCGTTCTTGAAGGTCACAATGCCGGAAATGGATATTGTCAGCCCCAAGTCGAGGACCTTAGATCCGAATTCATCAGAGGCTGTGAAACAATGGATAAGAGCCGGAAAAGCGCCCTTCTCCATTTCCTCCGCCAAAATCTGATAGGTATCATCCTCGGCGTCGCGCGTGTGAATGATGATGGGCAGACCGGTTTCGCGGGCGACATCGATATGCATGCGAAAAAGGCTCTTTTGAACCTCGCGGTCGGAATAATCGTAGTAATAATCAAGCCCGCTTTCGCCGATCCCGATAACGCGCGGATCCTCGCTCGCGGCAAGAAGCGCGGCGCGCCCCAAATCGGCGTGCTGGTCGGCCTCGTGCGGGTGAATTCCAACGCTTGCGAAGACGTTTTCCTCGCGGTGCGCTGTAGCGACAACCTGCTCCCATTCGCTTTGCTTGGTGGAAATGTTGAGGAAAGCCCCCACCCCGGCGCTGCGCGCGCGATTCAATACGCCGGCCTGATCCTCGACAAGGCCCTTATATTCAAGATGACAATGGCTATCGATCAACATCATACGTCAACTTCGGCGGCTTCGGGGAGTTCCAGACGCGGGAAGATGGGAGTCGGCTTGGCTACGGTGAATCCGCTTTCGACCAATCGCGAAAACCACTCGGCATCGTCGAGATCTTCGAAGGTGCGCTCACCCTCGCCAACCCCAAGCTGATCAAGCAAAGCCGCGGCTTTTTCAGGCACAACGGCCTGAATGGCGATCGCCAGATCACGCAGCGCAACAAACAGAGTGTGAAGCACCGCCTTCATACGGTCGGGATCGGTCTTGCGCAGCGTCCAGGGCGCTTGTTCATCGACATATTGGTTGCAAGCGTAAACAGCGCGCATCCACGCCTCAATGCCGTTCGAAAAGGCCAGTTTCTCAAACTCGGCGGGCAAGAGGTTGCGGCACGCGTCAAAGACCTCGTTCAATAGGGCTTGATCCGCCTCTGTGGCCTCGAAGGTTTCAAGCGACCCTTCCATGTTTTTGGCGATCATCGACAGTGTACGCTGCGCCAGATTGCCGAAACTGTTCGCCAGCTCCGCGTTCGCCCGCGTGACAATCGCTTCGGGCGAATAGCTGCCGTCCTGACCAAAAGCGACCTCGCGCATCAAGAAGTAGCGCAACGCGTCGACACCGAAGGTCTCAGCCAGTTCGAGCGGATCGACAACATTGCCGAGGCTCTTGCTCATTTTCTCGCCACCACGAGCGAGCAAAAAGCCGTGTCCAAACACCTTCTTGGGCAGAGGGAGTTTCGCGCTCATCAAAAACGCCGGCCAGTAAATGGTGTGGAAGCGCACAATGTCTTTGCCGATGAGGTGCAGATCCGCTGGCCAGAACCGATCCATCATCTCGGTCGGGTCTGGAAAACCAAGGCCTGTGAGATAGTTGGTCAAAGCGTCGACCCAGACATACATAACGTGATTGTCCGAGTTCGGCACTTTGACGCCCCAGTCGAAGCTGGTGCGGCTGACCGAAAGATCCCGCAGGCCCTGTTCGACGAAAGCGATCATCTCGTTGCGGCGACTAAGCGGTTCCAAGAAACCGGGTGATTTCAAAAGCTCAAGGAGCGGTTCCTGATATTTAGACAGTCGGAAAAACCAGCTCTCTTCCACTGTCCATTCCACCGCGGTGCCTTGCGGCGAGAGCTTTGCGTCCCCCTCCCCCTCAACGAGCTCGCTTTCGTCATAATACGCCTCGTCGCGCACCGAGTACCATCCTTCGTAACGGTCGAGATAGAGGTCACCTGCTGCCTCCATCCGCTCCCAAATGGCTTGACTGGCGCGGTGATGGTCGTCTTCAACCGTGCGAATAAAGCGGTCGTATTCGACATTGAGAGCCGCGCACATGTCCTGAAAATAGCCCGACATTTCGTCGGCGAGATCGCGCGCTGTTCGCCCTTGCTCTTGAGCTTTACGAGCCATCTTCAAACCGTGCTCGTCGGTTCCGGTTTGAAAGCGCACCTCGCGCCCTCTCAGCTTTTGAAAGCGCGCAATGACGTCGGCGGCGATCGCTTCGTAAGCGTGCCCGATATGGGGGCGACCATTAGGGTAACTGATCGCCGTTGTGATGTAATAGGGGGTCTTTTCAGCGTGCGCCATGGGCAGGTTCGCTAGCCGCGTGCGCCGAGACTAGCAAGGTGCCGATTTGGAGGCTGAGCAGACCCGGATCGAAATTGTGCGTGGGCGCCTGCGCCGCGAGCTTTACTAACTGAGCGTGCGCATCGACGCAGGCAGCCCGGAGCGAGCGATCCTCGGTGGAACTGGCCTGCTGAGCCGCCATGGTTTGGGCAAGATCAAACACCGCTTGAAGCCGCTCTCGCCCAGCGCGGGGCCCGATAAGCCGAGACAGCTCTGATCTCCCTGTGAAACCGGGATCTCCGGCTGTGAGGAGCCCTTCCATCATGCGCGCCAAAGGCGCCAGGTCTTCCTCAAGAAAGCGGATAGCGGCGCCATACGAGCCGGCTGCAGTGCGGATCGCTGCAGGTTCGGCTGCGTGCCCTTCATCGGCTAGCATCGTGGACAGCTCGTCTTCGGTCAGAGTGGCGAAACGCACCACCCGGCACCGCGAACGGATTGTTGGCAGAAGTCGTGACGGTCTGTGCGCCACAAGAATGAAAAACGTGCC
>JBCCKJ010000279.1:0-3622 GCA_039027455.1 Pseudomonadota bacterium
AGCGCCCGCCACATCAATCACATTATTGGGTCGAACTTCTTCCGCCAGTTCCCACGCTTGACCCGGTCCAGTTGGATCAGGAGTAGCCTGGATAGGTGTATCAGGTGTCTCTCGGGTGTCGGTAGAAAGATCGGGTGCTGTCGCGCTCATTAATCGTCCAGTTTGGCGAGGCCCTGTTCCAGATCGACAATAAGGTCGCTCGCGTCTTCGAGCCCGATCGATAGGCGAACGGCCGCGCGCTGGCCAGTGTCGCACATGGTCGGTGGCGTCATGACGTCACGATGGGTGTGCGGAAGAATCGGAAGCGCTAGGCTTTCAAATCCGCCCCAACTGTAGCCGATACCGAAGTGTTCGAGCGCGTCCACGAGGCAACCCGAGGCGTCGGGGTCTGGGGAGGCGAGCGCGAAGCTAAACAGACCGCAACCTCCGGTGAAATCGCGACTCCACAGATCGTAAAACGCATCTCCGGGCCGCATCGGGCACATCACCTGAGCGACCTTTGGATGCGCTGCTAGCCAATCCGCGATCTCGACCGCGTTGCGCGTCGATCTTTCTAGTCTTACGCCCATAGTGCGGAGCCCGCGCGCGGCCAGAGCGGCGTCATCCGGTGAGACCACCTGACCGAGCGACTGCGCAGTCCGGCGCAGCGCTGTATACCAGCGTTTGCCGGCGCTAGCCGAACCCATCATCAAATCCGAATGCCCGCCGACATGCTTTGACAGGCTCATCATGGTGATGTCGCAGCCCAATTCCAGCGGGGCGAGGCCCAGCGGGCTCGCCCATGTGTTGTCGATCATCGTAACCGCGCTGTGATCCTTCGCAATGGCGTTAAGCGCAGGAATATCCGAGACTTCCATTGTCAAGCTGCCCGGACTTTCGAACCACACCGCCTTCGTGTTGGCACTGAACAAGCCTGTAAAACCATCCAGGTCCAGCGGATCGAAAAATCGCGAGGTTATGCCCATGCGCTTAAGCAAACCTGTCCCGAAAGATCGCGTCGGGTCGTAGGCGTTATCGCTAATCAGCACCTCATCGCCCGGCTTCAAAACAGCGAGCATGCATCCCGCGATTGCCGCCGCGCCGCTGGGATAAAGCACCGTTCCATCTGCGCCCGGTTCGATTTCCGTCAACGCTTCGGCGAGTGACCATTGTGTGGGCGCGCCGCGCCGACCGTAGAAAAACTCACCGTCCGCGTTGGACCCGGTGGCGGCTTTGCGCTGGGCCTCGTTGTCATAAAGATGCGTAGACGCTCGCCAAACGGGTGTGTTGACGACGCGCCCTGTCCATTCGGGGCGACGGCCTGCGTTCATCAGCCGGGTTGCTGGATGAGCGTCTTTCTTGTCTTCGTTCATTCGGGCCCTTGCGCCTTGGGCGTGTCCGGATCGCTCGCCCATTCAGCCCAGCTTCCGTCGTAAAGAGCGATATCCTCTTTGCCCGCCAGATGCAGTGCAAACAGCAGAACGCTGGCGGTGACGCCGCTACCGCAACTCGTAACGACGGGGCGCTGCCAATCGACTCCGACCGCTTCAAAAGCTGCGCGCAAGGTCGCTGGGCTTTTGTAGGTGCCATCGTCGTTGAAGACCTCCCCAAACGGGAGATTCAATGTGCCCGGGATGCGACCATTTTGCCCGCCATGAACGGGATCTACTCCGGTGCCAAACACTCGATCGGCTGCGCGCGCGTCCAGCACCTGTTCGGCCTTACTGTCCAGATTGGCGAGCATGTCCGCTTTGGATCGTACTCCCGAAGGGAAAGCGTCGTCCGTAGCCTCAGGACCCAACCTGGTCGGGGAGGGCGCGCCGCTTTCCATCGGGCGTCCTTCTACGCGCCACTTGGCAAGCCCACCGTCAAGGATGGCGACGTTTTCAAATCCGTGCGCTCGAAACGTGAACCATGCGCGCGCGCTCGTTTTGACACCGCTATCATCGTAGAGGACAATCGTCTCCGATGGCGCGACTCCTATATCGGCGCCGCGCGCAAGAAGCTGAGTGCGCGTAGGTATCGCGTCTGGAACGGAAGAACTCGTGTCTTTGAGTCCAGCTAAGTCCAAAAACACCGCGCCCGGGATGTGGCCTTCTTCATACTCCGACTTTGGATCGCGGGCGGCCGCGGGTAGATGCTTGGACGCGTCTACTATGCGCACATCGTCTTGCCCGAGATGATCGGCAAGCCATTGGGTGGAAACCAAGCTTGGAACATTCTGCGCCATGAGGCAAAATCCTAGCTCTTGCGCGGCACCAAGCCAAGCCCGCGCATCAAGCGACCTCGGCCCAACGCGGGGCATCTCACACCTTGCGCCGAAGCGCCTTTCGCGGCAATTGCGCGGCATGGACACAGAACCAGAAGCCACCTCAGGTCAGCCCGCGTTTTTGGGCAAGGACACGCCTCTGCCGACTTCGCCCGAGGATGCGGTGCTGGACTATGTTCCGAACCCAAGGCCCGGCGCGCTCTTTCTAGTGCGTTTTGCCGCGCCGGAGTTCACTTCGCTCTGTCCGGTCACCGACCAGCCAGACTTTGCGCATCTGGTAATCGACTACGCGCCCAGTGAAACGATTGTGGAGTCCAAAAGCCTCAAGCTGTTTTTGGGCAGCTTCCGCAACCACAACGGCTTTCATGAGGATGTGACGGTTGGGATCGGCCAGCGACTTTTTGACGAAATGAAGCCCAAATGGCTGCGGATCGGAGGCTATTGGTATCCGCGCGGTGGCATTCCCATCGATGTGTTCTGGCAAAGCGGCGCGCCGCCCGAAGGATTGTGGCTGCCGGATCAAGGTGTGCAAGCGTATCGCGGCCGGGGTTAACCCTGTTCAAATCGCGCAACGGCGTGGCTTACCACCTTATCCAGCGCCTCTTCGGAAAAGAAACCACCCGGGATTAAACAGCGTTCGATCAAGACCCGGCGAAACGCGTTGAATGTCTCTTCATCAGGGGGCGTGACATCGTTCCAGAACGCGTCGAGCCCTCCTTGATACGTGACATCAGCAATGTCGAAAACGGCGTGCCCCAGGGCGACAACAGGCACACCCATATCAAGCGCGAGCGTGCCGCTGGTGCTGTTGATTGTGACCATGCCCTTGGCCGCGCGAGCGACTGGTACGATATCTCCCCAGCCCATGTAATCGACACGATCCGCAACTCCAAAAAGATCCGCTAAGGAGCGCGTCTCCTCATACCAATCAACCACGCCATTATCGAGCGGGTGCTCTTTTACGATCAGCCGGGTGTCGTTCGGGGCGTGATCGGCGAAGGACTTGATTACCAGAGATAGCGCGTCGGTCATGCTGGCAAACGGGGAATGCAGCCGGATCTGCGCATCCGACGCCAATTGAAGCGGAAACAGATAGAACGGCTGCTCAGAATCGAGAAGGCCATCCACCAACCGTTCAGAGCTTACGCGCCGCTCCTTTCCGCGCAGGAGTTTGCGTGTCCAACCCGCTCCCTCGATGATTGGATGCCAAGGGCGGTGGTTGGTCCAATTCGGATAGCGCCAGCGGGTGAGGACATCGGCCGTGTTGTAGAGCAGTCCCTCCACCGCCCGACGACGAAAAGAGGACGGAACCTGTGTGTGCTCCGGAGCCGGCGGCAACTCGGCCGCTCTCTTACGATACCATTCGGGATCGCG
>JBCCKJ010000280.1:0-3615 GCA_039027455.1 Pseudomonadota bacterium
GCCATGATCTTAGCCCTCCACCACTTCGAGGCCCATCGAGCGCGCGGAGCCCTCGATGATTTTCATCGCCTGATCGATATCGTTCGCGTTGAGGTCTTTCATTTTCGCCTCGGCGATTTCCTTGACCTGGCTCTGCTTGATGGTTCCGGCCGAAACCTTGCCCGGCTCGCTCGAACCCGACTTCAGCTTGACCGCCTTCTTGATGAGGTAAGACGCCGGCGGGCTCTTGAAGGTGAAGGTGAACGAACGGTCCGCGTAGACTGTGATCGTCGTCGGGATCGGGGCGTTCTTTTCAAGGTCCTGCGTGGCGGCGTTGAACGCCTTGCAGAATTCCATGATGTTCACGCCGCGCTGACCGAGCGCCGGACCAATCGGAGGGGATGGGTTCGCGGTGCCCGCGGGCACTTGCAGCTTGATATAGCCTTCAATTTTCTTGGCCATGTGGCCTTTCCTTTCGCACTGTTGAACGCCGCCTTGCTGATGCAAAACTCAATGGCGCTTTCATGTTAAGCGGTCCAACGCCGGGCTTAGCTGCCCAGCTCCCGCACGGATTCGCGCCAGTCAGACGAGACCACGACGCGAGCGCGCGAAATAGTCATGCGCGCGTGGGAAATCAACCGAAAGTTCGAAGGCACCCAAAAGTGACAAAGGTGACACCGTGTCACTTTTGCAAAAGTATATCAGCCCATTGATTCAAAAAACTTATTTGTCATTCGACCTGCCAAAAGCGACACGTGCGTTGCAGAGCGGATCAAGCAAAGCCGCAAGTCACTGCGATCCCTGCACCATATCTCGCACGTTGGTCGGCTGTAGGAAAACGCCCCGAGGCGAAGGCGGCCTATTCGGTCGCAGCCTCACGAGCTTTGCGCGCCGCGCGGAAGCTGCCGATAAAAGCGATCATCGCGACGAGGCTGGTCAGCATCATCACGACAATCCGTGCAAGACCCATGGGGTCGCTGCCATCGAGACGGCCGGACAACGGCATAAACAGCGCGACAAACACCAGTAGGGTCAGCAGCACCGCGATGTGTGCAATCACCTTGTTCTCAGCCTTCACACCGGGCTGGCAAAGCAAAAGCGCCACGCCAAAACCAAGGGGAATAAACGCGGTCAGCGAGGGCTCGGGGCTCTCCAGATACGCCCAGATAGGCAAAAGGCAGAGCGCGAGCGCGTTGATCAGATTGGCAATGGGTGCGGACGGCATAGGAAATCTCCAGACGGTTCTGCTCAAGAACGCAAGAACTGAAATCTCGTGCCCCGGCTTCCCTCATGGTTTGGCTGTGATAGTCTGCCTCGACACCAGGCGTTACATTTTCTAAAACGTGTTATAAGTCGATTGAGGAGGGCAGTTTGACGGGATCGTCTATCAGCGTTGACCAATGGTTTGTTTGGGCGGGCCAAGCCGCGATGATCGGGTGGCTGATCCTGATCTTCGCGCCTCGGCGCCTTCCCTACAACATCGGCACCGCACTGCTCACCATTCCGCGCTTTATCATCCCCTTCGGCATTTCGCTGCTCTACGCGGGATTTGCGATGTCCTATTTCTTCACGGTCGAAGGTGGTGGGTTCGGGTCGCTGGATCAGGTCGCGGTCTTGCTCGGCAACCGGGAAATGCTGCTCGCGGGTTGGGTGCACTATCTCGCTTTCGACCTCTTCATTGGTGGCTGGATTGCGGTGGAGGCCGACAAGATCGGACTCAATCGAATTGTCCGGGCTCCGATCCTTGTAGCGACCTTTATGTTCGGCCCGGTCGGCCTCGCGATCTTTCTGGCGATCAAGGCCACCACCCTGCGTTGGCCAAGCCGGTCAGCGGACACCGCTATGCAAGGAGCGCCCGGATGACTTCGCAAACTATCGCTACCCCTCCCGCTTTCGCCTTGGGCGGCGACCATATGACCCGCCTCAACATCTCGCTCGCCTTGCTCATAGCGGTGAGCTTCCTCGTTTTTTTGCCAGCCATGCTGATTGATCCGCGCACGCTGGACAGCGCCGGGGTGTGGGTCAAACCGCAGAAGTTTCATATCTCGCTCGCCTTGCACTTCTTCACCATCGCCGCGCTCGCGCAATTGATACCGCGCGACGTGCGCAACGGGCCTGTGCTGATCGGCTTCAGCTACCTCGCCGGATTGGCGCTGTTGCTTGAATATGTGTGGGTCGGTGTTCAGGCCGGCCAAGCCAAGCGGTCGCATTTCAATTACGACACGCCGTTCGAAGCGCTGATGTATGCGGCGATGGGGATTGGCGCGTTCTTCCTGATGACGATTGCCATGGCGCTGGCCGTGCAGATCTGGCGCAAGGGCGATCGCTCGCTATACGGTGTGTGGCTCGGCGCTATCGTAGGCCTAAGCCTTGCGTTCCTCTCAACGCTCTATTTCGGCTTCGAAATGTCGAACAGCGGGCGATATGTGGGGTCCCCATTGGAAGGCGGCGGCGCGACCGTGCCATTCTTCGGGTGGAGCCGCGAATACGGAGACCTGCGCCCCGCGCATTTTGTGAGCCTGCATTTGATGCAAACGGTCCCGCTGGCGGGATGGTTGGCCGACCGCCAAGGATGGAACGCCAAACTTGTCGTGGGAAGCGTGACCCTGGTGCAGTTGGTGCTGGCTTCAGCGTTGTTCTTCCAAGCCAAAGCCGGCCAGCCGTTTTGGCCGGTCTAAGGCGTCGGGCCAGCGCTATCGAGCCTCGCAATACGCATCGACGCTGTGGTTGAACGCCGCGAGCGCGCCCTCGAACCGGCCAAAATGGAGCGACTGATTGGCACCTGAGGCCAGTCCGCGTTGAATGCCTTCGCCAATGTCGAAGTCTTCCATCAGTGTTTTCATCGTAATGGCGTGATTGCGCTGCCAATACGCGTCATCCTTGCCTTCCGCCGCAGGGCCGTCTTTCGGTGCGAGGGTAACGAGGCGAAGCTGCGTTTCATCGGGGCCCTTGGGCTGGCTTGAAATCCAGATCACATGGTCCTGCTGCACCAAGAGCTGATTGGCGGGGAAGAAGGTGTAGAGGACATTGGCGTGGTCTCGTAGACGCCAATCCTCCTGCGGGATCGTGTCGAAGGCCTCCATGCTCGCGCGCGGCAAGACCGAGCGTATGTGGTCACCATAGCTCTGATAGCTCGACAAATTGTCCTCAAAGAAGGGACCGATTGTGTCGCGGTGAGCGACCTTGAAATGGTAGGCTTCAATGCCGCCTTCGACCAGTATTTTCCAGTTGGCGGCGCACGTGATCGTGTCTTCGCTCGCGATGCGGTGGTGGGCGAGATCGAGCGCGTCGAACTCTTCGGCCAGCTCTTCAAGATGGCCATTGAGCGCGGCATCCAGTCCTGGCGTTGGAACAACCCACACAAATCCAAACGCTTCCCTGCAGGGGAGTTCGGTGAGTCCAAGTTGTGACTTTTCCAGGCCTGAGAAGCCTTCGGAGAAATGGGGCGCGGCGAGCAGGCGCCCGTCGCTCGCGTAGGTCCACGCATGGTAAGGGCACGAAAAACGGTACTGGCAGCCGCTTTCCTCCGAAACCAATTGCGCGCCGCGATGGCGACACACGTTAAGGAACGCGTGAACCTCGCCTTGCTTATCGCGGGTTATCAGGACCGGGAGACCGTGCACATCTTTGCGCACA
>JBCCKJ010000281.1:0-3607 GCA_039027455.1 Pseudomonadota bacterium
AGCCCGATCAAGGCGATGCGTTTGGAGGCGAGAGCGACCTGGCCCGCTCCACCGATTTCGGGAATGACGATATGCCGGGCGAACCGTTCCAGTCGAGCGGACGAAAGCGACGGGGCGCCTCCCGACGCGTCTGGGGATGGATCTGTGGAAGAGTCTATGAACAACCTGTCGACCATGGTCGATCTGTTGGCAGGCTGTGGACCGATTGTGAACTGTTTGTGGGTATCGGACGGACAGGTTTGTGAAGCGTTTCGCGCATAAGCCTGCGCAAAATGATCGGAAATCCTGTGGGGCGCGTGTGGGCCCCATGCTCACATCCTGTTCAAGAACAGGCGGGGCCCACACGCAAAAGGGTTAGCTTTCGAGTTGCCGCAAAAGGCTGCGCACATCGCCGTCCATATCCGCGTCGCGTTCGCGCAGATCCTCGATCAGGCGGACGGCGTGGATCACAGTGGAGTGATCGCGGCCCCCAAACTTGCGCCCGATTTCGGGGTAGGATCGCGGCGTGAGAACCTTGGAAAGGTACATCGCCACCTGGCGGGGGCGCACAACGGCGCGCGCGCGGCGTTTCGACGACATCTCGGAGCGATCAATGCGATAGAACTGGCAGACCGTGCGCTGGATCTCGTCAATCGTGATCCGGCGACGGTTGGCCGAGAGGATATCGGTCAGCTGCTCTTCGGCCAATTGCAAAGAGACTTCCTGCCCGGTGAGCTGCGCGTAGGCGATCAGTTTGTTGAGACCGCCCACCAGTTCGCGAACGTTGCGCGTGATTGTGCGCGCCAGGAATTCGATCACATCGTCGGGCACGCTCAAGGGCGCAAAGCGAGCGAGCTTGGCGTTCAGGATGCTCTTGCGAAGCTCGATATCAGCCGCGGCAATATCGGCGACGAGACCCATGGAAAGGCGACTGAGCAGGCGCGGTTCGACGCCGTCCAAAGCCGGCGGAGCGCGATCGGCGGCGAAAACAAGGCGTTTGCCTTCAGCGAGCAGCGCATCGATCGTGTAGAGCAGTTCTTCCTGCGCCGACGCTTTGCCGATGATGAACTGAATATCGTCGACCAGAAGCAGATCAAAACTGCGCAGGCGCGCTTTGAACTCGATCATCTGGTTGGCTTTGAGCGCTTGGACAAACTCGACCATAAAGCGCTCAGCCGAGCAGTAGAAAATCCGCGCGCGCGGGTGAGCTTGAAGGAACCCGTGCCCGATCGCGTGCAGCAGGTGTGTCTTGCCCTGACCGGTCGCCGCTTTGAGATAGAGCGGTGAGAATTGGGGTTGTTCGGTCGCGGCCATGCGTTGCGCGGCGTTGCACGCCAGCACGTTGGCCTCTCCGGTGACGAAGGCCGCGAAGGTAAGCGACGGGTCCAGACCCACGCTCGAGGTGAAGCCAGCGTCGTTGATCGTACCCGCCGCCACGGCGATCGCGCTGGCGCCGTCATTGGCCGGACGGCGTCCGTCATCAAGGCGCAGTTCGGGCAGTTGGCGACGGCCCGGATGCACTTGGATGTTGACCGTGCGCACTTCGGGGCGCGCGATGGTCCAGGCCAGTTGCAGCCGATCTTCAAAGCGATCCTTGACCCAGTTCGCGGAGAATTCGGTCGGGAGGAACAGATTGAGCGTTCCGGTTTCTTTATCGATATCGCCCACCTGGATGGGCTTAATCCATTGACTGTGAAGTTGGTGTCCGAGGTCTTTTCGGAGGCCGGTGCTGATATCTGCCCAATCAGCGGCGAGGTTTACGGCTTCTGCGTCTTCCATCAAATCTTCATCAGCGTTGCGACGCGTGGACCGCGTCTTGTCCATTCTTTGCACCTTCAAATTCCCCAAAACTTTCCTGCTCCCAGAATCGCAGTCCGGAACAGGTGACCAACACTGTCTAAGGCACAGCTCTCCCTCGCCCCGAAACCCCCGTTCCGAGAGAGAATGCGTGTATTACCTTGTTTGAACCCGGACTGTCCCGCTCCGGATAGAGCTACAATAAACGCAGATTCGGGCTCGGAAGCAACAGGGGAAAATTCATTTTTCTGAAATATATTTGTTGACACGGCGAACCCCGCACGCGTCCGTTTAAGTCACTGTTTTTTCGAGGGTCGGGTCGTCGAAGCCCCGCGAATCGCGAGGTTTCCTTGTATTCACGGGGGTTAGCTATGTCACATGGATGACAAAATGAAAAAGCCGCTCCAATCTGGAGCGGCTTTTGCGTGTCTTCATTCGTGATATCGCGAGTTGTCGACAGGCCAAGCCTCCCGAATCGCGGCAGCCATCAGCTCTGATTAGAGCGCAGCGACTCGCTTGGTCAGACGCGAGAGCTTCCGCGCAACCGTGTTCTTGTGCATCACGCCGCGCGCCACGCCGCGCGCCATTTCAGGCTGTGCGGCTTTGAGAGCGGTGGCGGCGGCGTCTTTGTCGCCCGCTTCGCAAGCGATTTCGACTTTCTTGATGAAGCCACGGATGCGGCTGACGCGCGCGCCGTTAATTTCGGCGCGGCTGTTGTTGCGACGGATGCGCTTACGGGCTTGCGGCGTGTTGGCCATAGGTCTTGTATCTCGTGTTGCTCGGCGGGCCGCTCGGCTGCGACCCGGATTAAATCTGGGTTTATGCTCGAAAAAAGCAGCGCCCAGAATCGCGGTCTGTTCGCTGGAAAGCGCGCCACATAGGGCCGCAGCGCCGAATCGTCAAGAATTGGTGTCGCTTGCGGTAAGCGGCCGTCTTTCAGCTTTGCCGCTCTACTTTTGGCACACGGGGCAATACCATGTGCTGCGACCGCCTTGGGTGACGCGCCGGACTTTGCCGCCATCTTGGCGATGGCAGGGTTCGCCAGTGCGTCCGTAGACATCAAATCGGGTCGCGAAATAGCCCAATTCTCCGTCGGGCTGCGCGTAGTCTCTAAGAGAGGATCCGCCATCGCGTATCGACGTCTCCAGAACCTCGCGGATAGCGGGCACAAGCCGCGCGAGCTGGGGCTTCGTGACCTTGCCCGCTTTCTTCATCGGGTGAATGCCCGCGCGCCAGAGAGCCTCGCACACATATATATTGCCAAGCCCGGCCACGATCCGCTGATCGAGCAGGCAGAGTTTAATCGACTGCGTTTTGCCCTTGAGCGCCGACTTGAGGTGTTCTGGCGTGAGGCCGGGGCCAAGCGGTTCTGGCCCCATGGCCGCAAACTGAGGCCACTCATCGAGCGCTCGGGTCGCCACCATATCGACCGAGCCAAACCGGCGCGGATCGCAGAGCGCAAAGCGGTTGCTCGCGGTTTCGACGATCATATGGTCGTGCGCGTCGTCTTCCTCGGGATCGATCCGCCAGCGCCCGGACATGCCCAAATGGAATATAACCGACTGTTCGCGATCAAGGTGTATGAGGCCATATTTGGCGCGGCGCGATAGGCCCGTTACTCTGGCCCCCGTCATCACCTGCACCAGATCGTCGGGGAATGGGCGGCGCAAATCAGACCGATTCAGCACCACGCGTTCAATGCGCGCGCCATCCAGATATCGCGCGAGACCGCGAACGGTGGTTTCAACTTCGGGAAGTTCGGGCATTCTTTGTTATCGGCTCGCTGTCACTCGCGGGCCTTGCCAGCCCTCTCCCCCGCCCTTCCACCCGG
>JBCCKJ010000282.1:0-3597 GCA_039027455.1 Pseudomonadota bacterium
CAGGTGTGCGAGACCATTACGGGTGTTGGTCTTCAAGCGCTCGTATCGCGCTATGTGTTTGAGCCCGCAGGCCTGACGGATATGGCCATGAGCTGGCTGCCGCAGCGCGACGATCGCGAAGTGTATGGCCACATCATCGATGAAAATGGCGAGGCGCAGTTGGCCGATTTTCAGGTGGCGCGCCGTCGTGGCCGATTGATGCAGCGGGTTGCCGAGACATGGGGCCGCCCGATGGAAGAATGGCGCTTCACCGACATGCTGGCTGCGAACGCGGTGATGGATCGTTCCGGCGATGAACGGTACGCCAAACAACCCCTTTGGCGCCTTAACCGCCCCGGTGTCTGGGCCATCAGCAGCCCGGCAAGTTTGCGTACCACTCCGGCGGATTACGCGCGGTTTATCGCGCTTTCATTGGGTGGCGCTTCGAAGGGTCTTCTGCAGGAGGAAACGCGCCGTGAGATGCTCACGGTCCAAACCCCGCCTGCCCCGGATGCGGGCGGTCCCAATCGCCCGGTGGGGATCGGCTGGAGCCTTGAAATGCGGCCCGGAGGCGTGGCTTTCGACCACTGGGGTTTCAATCAGCGTCGCCACATTTCATCGGGATTGGGGGATACATCGAACCGCAAGGGGTTGGTCATGATGACCAATGGTCCGCGCGGGAACGCCTTCATGGACAAGATCGGACCGGTGCTGACCGGTATACCCTATCGCAGCTATGTCTGAAGCGTCACCGCTGGCCGATTAGTGCAGCTTGAGCCGCGGTCTCACGACGCGGTTTACGCGGCCGATCACCATCAGCGCGACGCCTTTGAGCCACCCGTGAATGGCCAGCAGGTGCATCGAATAGAGCGAGGTGTAGATGGCGCGCGCCAAGCGCCCTTCGATCGCCATGCTGCCGCCCACTAGATTGCCCATCAGGCTGCCCACCGTCGAAAACCGGCTGAGCGAGACGAGCGAACCGTTATCTTTGTAGACGAACGGCTTTAGCTTCTTGGCCGCTTTATTCTTCTTCGCGCGAGCCTCGTTACGCATGACGATCTTAAGGTTGTCGAACACCGTATCCGCCATCTGGTGGGCGGCTTGCGCGCGGGGAGGGATAGGCCTGGCCTCGCCCTCGGGCGTGTAAGAACAGCAATCGCCGAGCGCGAAGATCCTATCGTCGTTCAGCGTTTGCATGGTGTCGCGCACCAGGATTTGATTGTTGCGATTGGTCTCAAGGCCCAATTGCCCCAAAAAGTCGGCGCCTTTCACCCCGGCCGCCCACACGATCAGGTCGGCGCGGATGGCGTCGTCATCGCGCGTGAGGAACAGACCCTTGCGCGTCTTAATCACCTGGGTGTGGACCCGCACCTCGACGCCGAGCCGCTCCAGTTCGTGTTGCGCGGCGGAAGAAAGGCGTTCCGGCAAAGCGGGCAGAATGCGTTCGCCGGCCTCAAGCAGGGTCACTTTGAGGCGGCTTTCGTCAAACACTTCAAGGCCGTAATATTTGAGCGCGCCCGCCGCGTTATAGAGCTCAGCAGCGAGTTCGACGCCGGTCGCGCCGCCGCCGACAATCGCCACGCGCACTTGCGCGTTCGCGGTCGGATCGACGCTCATGGTCCGGCTGACCCGCAGGCAGTGATTGAGCAATTTAGTGCGGAACTTGTCCGCCTGTTCGCGGCTGTCGAGGTAGATGGCGTGTTCCTTGACCCCGCTGACGCCGAAA
This sequence comes from Pseudomonadota bacterium, assembly GCA_039027455.1. GTDB lineage: Bacteria > Pseudomonadota > Alphaproteobacteria > Sphingomonadales > Sphingomonadaceae > Erythrobacter. The sequence goes on from JBCCKJ010000282.1 coordinate 1,706, forward strand.
TCGTTCGAAACCGAGCCCACGGCCAAAACGAGGTAGTCGTACCGGATCACGTGGCTGGAAATGATCTCGGTGCCGTCCTCGTCATACACAGGCGCGAGGTGGATCACGCGCCGTTCGCGATCAATACCCGCCATGGTGCCCTTGAAGTAGCGATAGCCCCATTTGTGGCAGTGGCCGCGATAGCCCACTTCATCGAGATTGGCGTCGAGCGACCCCGCCGCCACTTCGTGCAAAAGCGGCTTCCAGATGTGCGAGGCGTTCTTGTCGACCAGAATGATATCGTGGTTCTTGCGACCGTATTTCGCGCCCAGACGACGCACAAGTTCCAGCCCGCCCGCGCCGCCCCCGACGACCACGATCTGCGTCTTACGCTTCGCGCCAGATTGACCAATGGGCAAAGCGCCCGCGACATCGCTCGCGATCGCGTCGGCCTCGTTCATTGGTGTTTGCATGTTCATCGTCGTGATCCGCTCTAACCCGCGCGCTCGCTGTCCTCGTGCCGATGGCCGAAGGGTCTAACGCGGCTGATTTCTTTTGATCTTCCCGTCAAAACGAGGGGGAACACGCTTCGTTCCTAGCCCCGCTGACGAGATCACGGGGCCGGCGGGTGCGCGTCCAAGGCTTCTTGAAGCCCGATCTCATACAGACCGCGCATAAACTCCTGATCGAACAAATCGACATCGGGATCCTCGCCCGCGTCGCCAGCGTCGTGGATATCCAGCTTTAGCCCGTTTCCATCGGCGTACAGCCGCAGCGCAGCGAGCGAGCGTTGATCCGCCGTTTTCAAAGCGGTTGTGAGCGCGCGCGACATGATCGTGAAGGCGTCGGGTTTGGTAACGCGGTACACAGGCTCCAACGCGCCGTTGTAAAGCACGGTGATACGCCCGCGCCCTTCGATGATCTCTTCATCGCGCGAGAAGATCACAGCGGGAGGGATGGCGACGAGGCTAGAGGTGGTGCCCCCATCGACATGCAGCTCGGCAAACTGGAGCGCCTCGCTTTGAACATCGATCAGGACGGGAGGGAAGAAGCCCGGAATGCTGGCGGAGCCGAGCAAGATCTTGCGAAACAGGTCGTACCGCGCCGGACTATCGCTCGCCGCGATCGCGCCCATATCCCACACCACGCCGCGTTCCGCATCGAGGTTTGTCGTCTGAACGAGAAGGCGACGCCCCTTGCGATGCTCCGCCGCAACCGCATCGACCAACGCTTCGTCCGCGTAGCTGGCGATCAGCTCCGCCAACGGCTCTGTGCTGGCCAGAGACGTGCCACCGAGCAGGCCCTTAAGGGCCGTCGTTCTGTAGATCATATCGGCGTTAATCTGGGTGTAGAGATCGCGAAGCTGCGGATCGTAGTCCGATCCCAGAAAGGCGAACGGCGCGATAAGCGCCCCCGTGCTGACGCCTGAGACAAGGTTGAACTCGGGCCTGGTGCCCGCTTGAGACCACCCGTTGAGGAACCCGGCGGAATACGCGCCTTTGTCCGATCCGCTCGAGATGACGAGCATTTCAAATTGATCGGCGGGCTTGGCCTCTTTGCGTTGCGCGATCATCGCTTCACGCCACGCCCGCCACACTTCGGCGGGCGCGTCTTCCCACAAGCGGATCTCTCCAAAGCCATCGACGCGGGCGGTGTCTTGCGCCCCGGCGGGCACGTCCGGACGGTCGGGAACGCTCACGCACGCGGCAAGCGCGATGGCCAGCCATGCAATCAGAATAGCGCGCGCGCCCTGCACGTTTCAGCCCAAGCCCGTCTGCGCGCGGTGCAGCAGTTTGTGATCCGCCAGAACCAGCGCCATCATCGCTTCGACCACGGGCGTTCCGCGTATGCCCACGCATGGGTCGTGGCGGCCTTTGGTGCGGACCTGCGTGGATTCGCCGCTGGCTGTTATC
>JBCCKJ010000283.1:0-3578 GCA_039027455.1 Pseudomonadota bacterium
AGAAATCGTCATCCTCGCCATGATTGCCGCTTTCTTGGGGCTTCGCCTCTACTCGGTTCTCGGCCGCCGTGCCGAGCACGAAGAAGAGTCGGTGCCGCAACGCTTTGAAGGTCCAGAAACTCCCCCCTCCGGCAATCCCGGCCAAGCGCAATCGACCGCTCCGGCTGTGGCGGCGCGCCCCGCGCAACTCGAAGGCGTGATGCCTGCGGTGGAGCGTGGTGTTCGCGAAATCGCCTCGGCGGACAATCGCTTTGACATTACCGCCTTCATGGAAGGCGCGCGCGGCGCTTATGAAATGGTGCTCGAAGCGTTCTGGACGGGTGATCGCGACACGTTGCGCGATCTGTGCGACGACGATGTCTACGAAGGGTTCGTCTCCGCTATCGACGCGCGCGAACAAGCGGGCGAAACGCTCGACAATTCGCTGATACGCGTGGAGGAAACCCGCATCCATTCCGCTTCGCTCGATGGTCGCATGGCGCGTATCTCGGTGCTCTTCGTCGCTGATATCGCCGCCGTTACGCGCGATAAGGACGGCAACGTTATCGCTGGGTCGCTCGACGACGCTATCGAAAGCCGTGATGTGTGGACCTTCTCGCGCAATGTTCGCGCGAAAGACCCCAACTGGATCCTCGACGAAACCGACGAGGGCTAAGGATTGCGGCCTGTAAGCGTGCGGGCCTCCATCACGTCTGGGAGCGTTTCAGCGATGAATGGCCGCCGGTCTTCGCTCTTGCGCTGGTCCGCCGCCCCGATGCTTGCTCTGGCCCTGGGCGCGTGCTCGATCATTCCGAAATCGTCGCCACCGGGCGGATACGCGCCGTCACCAGCGGCTCCGGTTCCGGTGGCTCCCGCTCCCAGCGTTGCCTCCAGCGGGCTGACACTTGGTCCCAGCGTGGCCTCGTTGCCGATCGGGTCGAACGACGCGCGCACGGCGCTCTCGTCTTTCAGGGAATCGTGCCCCCGGCTGCTTTCGCGGACCGACACGAGCGGGCTCAGCACCAATTCGGACTGGCGCCCAGCCTGCGCGGCGGCTGACCGTTGGGGCAACGCTTCGGCAAGGGACTTCTTCAACGAATACTTTGAAACGGTCCGCGTAGGCGATGGGCGAGCCTTTGCCACCGGCTATTTCGAGCCAGAGATCGCCGGATCGCGCCAGCGCCGCCGTGGTTACGAAGTGCCTGTCTACGCGGTGCCGCGCGACTTGGAGCGCGCCTGGCGCCGGGACATTCCCGAAAGCGAGCGCACCGGTCGACCGCCACTTGGCCGGTACGATGAGCGCGGCGAGTTTGTGCTCTATTTTGAAAGAGCCGAAATCGAAGAAGGCGCGCTGGGCGGGCGCGCGGAGGTCATCGCGTGGGCGAAAGACCCGGTGGAATTCTTCTTCCTTCAGATCCAAGGCTCCGGTCGGTTGCGCACGCCAGAAGGCGACATCATCCGGATTGGATACGCCGGCCAGAATGGGCGTGGCTACACCGGCATTGGCGGGGTCATGCGCGAACGCGGGCTTTTGGGCGATGGGCCGGGCCAATACTCGGGATCAATGCAGGGCATCATGGCCTATATTCGCGAAAATCCCGAAGAGGGCCGCGATCTCATGCGGCTCAACAAAAGCTGGGTGTTCTTCCGCGAATTGGAGGGCGATGGGCCGTTGGGCGCTTTGGGTGTTCCGGTTCGGCGCGAAGCCTCGGTGGCGGCTGATCCGGCTTACACGCCGCTCGGCGCTCCGGTGTGGCTCGATCTGGATCGCGATGAAGCCGATGGGCTGTGGGTCGCGCAAGATACGGGCGGCGCGATCAAAGGCGCCAATCGGTTCGACACCTTTTGGGGCGCAGGTGCCGAAGCGCGCGCGATCGCGGGCGGAATGTCCGGGCGCGGCGAAGCGCTGATCCTGTTGCCGAAGGGTACCGTGGCCCGCTCGCAAGGCGCGAGTAAGTGAGCGTTCCGCGCGGTCTTTCGGCCGAAGAACAGGCCGCTTGGGCCCGCCTTGCCGAAAGCGTGACGCCTCTTGCGGGACGTAAGCGGCCAGCTTCGCAATCGAAGACGATAAGCCAGACCTCGAAACCGGTTGGCACGGCGCAAGCGCCAAAGCCGGTCAAGCCAGCGATGCGCACAGGAGCCATACCGACGCGGCCTGGCGCCCCTCCGATTAGCCGTATTCCGCCCGCGCCCGAAGGGCTGGATTCGCACTGGGAGAGGCGGTTCAAAGCCGGACGGATCGAACCTGATCTGACGCTGGATTTGCACGGCCACACTCTTGACACCGCGTATACGCGTATCACGGCGGGGCTGGATCAGGCTCGCGCGATGGGCGCGCGGGTGGTGCTGGTGATCGCAGGGCGCGAACGTCCGGTGGACCCGGCGGATCGCGCCCATCGGCGCGGAGCGATCCGCTCGAAACTGCTGGATTGGTTGGCGGCTGGCCCGCACGCCAACAGCATTTCGGCGGTGCGACGCGCGCATCGCAGCCACGGCGGCGACGGCGCTCTCTATCTGATCCTTAAGCGCGCGCGCTGAGGTCGCGCGCTCGGCCTAGTGGCGCAAACGCCGCGCACTCGATCCAAAGCTCACATGAAAAAGGCCCCCAACGCAAAGGGGAAGCGCCGGGGGCCAATTGCGACCCTGACCTTGAGGGGGCCGGTCAGGGTACGGGGGTCACTGTGTGTTACGCGTGGTACTTCGAATAGGTTACATCGAAGCGGTCCGCGTTCATCACTTTTGTCCAAGCGGCCACGAAATCGGCGACGAATTTCGCCTCGTTTCCGCTTTCGGCGTACACCTCGGCCTGTGCGCGCAGCTGCGAGTTGGAACCGAAGATGAGGTCCGCTCGTGTCGCGCGATACTTCTCAGCGCCGCTTGAACGGTCGGTGCCGACATATTCTTCATCGCCCGACCCTTCGACCGGGGTCCACTTAGTGGACATATCGAGCAGGTTGACGAAGAAGTCCGGCGTGAGGATGCCGACGCGATCCGTGAAGACGCCGTGCGAGGTGTTGCCCGCGTTGGCGCCGAGCGCGCGCATCCCGCCGACCAGCACAGTCAGTTCGGGGATCGAGAGACCCAGAAGATGCGCTTTGTCGATCAGCATCTCTTCGGTGCGCACATTGGCCTTGGTCTTGAGATAGTTGCGGAAGCCATCGGCAAACGGCTCCAGCGGCTCAAAACTGTCGGCGTCCGTCTGTTCATCGGTGGCGTCGCCGCGTCCGCCGAGGAAAGGAACGCTCACGTCGTGCCCAGCGTCCTTCGCGGCCTTTTCAACCGCAGCGGACCCCGCCAGCACGATCGCATCCGCCATCGAGAGACCGCCGCGATGCGTGTCGATCACGCTAAGCACACGGTCCAGCTCATCCGGATCGTTGGCGGCCCATTCGCGTTGCGGAGACAACCGCACCCGCGCGCCGTTGGCGCCGCCGCGGTGGTCCGAGCCGCGATAAGTTGAAGCCGAGGCCCAAGCCGCTTTCACAAGCTCGCTGACCGACAGGCCTGAGCCCAAAATCGCGGTCTTGAAGCTTGCGACGTCGGCGTCGGAAGGAGTGGTGCCAGCGGGTACCGGGTCCATCCAGATCAGCGTTTCATCA
>JBCCKJ010000284.1:0-3560 GCA_039027455.1 Pseudomonadota bacterium
CCCGGCGTAGAAGAAAACACCGATCGGCGCGCGTTGCTCTGCTAGAATGGCGACATGGGCCGCCGAGGCGGTTAGAACCACCCACAGCCCTTGCAGCGTCCACGCGACGAGGAACCGCGCCGGGTTCACCTTGATCTTTTCAAAGCGAGAATCCGCACCCCCCATGGCGTGGATACGGATGAACAGGAACGTTCCCAGACGCGCGCACCAAATAACAATCATCGCTGCAATCGCCAGACTGCGCAGATCGAGATCACCGTGGTGATTGTAAGCGATGAGGCACGCCACCACCGTGATCGTGAAATACGTAATTGCCCCGGTCGTATCGTAGAACGTGTCCGATTTGGCGGCCGCTGACGGCAGGAACACAACCCAGTTGATCGCCATCGCTAACACCACGCATAGCAAATAAGACGAATAGGTCCCGACTGTGATGCTTTCCCAGCCTGCTCCAACGCCGAACGCAAAGGCAATGGCGGTGACGATGAGGAAAGTGATGATGCTTTTCATAATGATCTTTTATACGCGCGCGGTCGCTTACGCGGATGCACCGGCTTTGGTTTTCGCGACCACACGGCGCAGCGTGTTGACGTAGGTTTCCGGTGCCTGCGCGCCGGGGATCATGAACTTACCGTCCACAATCATGGCTGGCACGCCGGTGATGTTGAAATCCCAAGCCTGCTTTTCTTCCGCGATCACGCGCGCTTCGAGATCGGCGTCGTCTAGCGCGGCTTTTGCGGCTTCGCGATGAAGGCCGACGCTTGCGGCGATATCGAGCAACGCAGTGCGATCGTTGAGCGGCCGGCGGTGATTGAAGTGCGCCTTGAACAAGGCGAGCTTCAGCTGCGTTTGCACGCGCGGGCCCGCCTGTTCGAGCGCGAAGGTCAAAAGCTTGTGGCAATCGCGCGTGTTCCACATCCGTTGGGGCGGTGGTGTCCCCTCGCCTTCGTACGAAAGCGAAACGCCCGCCTCAGTCGCGATTTCCTTCATCTGGCTGCGCACCGCTGCGCCTTCTTCAGCGGAGCGCCCGTATTTGCGACTGAGATGCTCTTCGAACCCTTCGCCTTCGGGCAGCATTCCGGGGTTTAGCTCGAAGGGACGCCAGCGAACCTGCGCCTCGATCTCGCCGTCCAGTTCCTTAAGCGCCTTTGTCAGCTGCCCGTACCCGATCGCGCACCACGGGCACACGACATCGGAATAAATGTCGATCGTAAGCTGTTCGGTCATGCGCTTGCTCCCTTATCGAGCCACCACGTCACGAGATGATAGGCGATGGCAAAACGCTGCGGGAAGACCAGCGTTTCATTACCCTCGGGCCCCGCGTGCCGCGCGTCTTCAAGCTCCTCGCGCGAAAACCAGCGCGCGTCATCCAACTCGGTTTTGTCAATCGTAAGGTCGGTGCTTTCCGCCACGCTCGTGCAGCCGATCATCATCTGGCTCGGGAATGGCCACGGTTGACTGGCCAGATAGCGTACATCGGAAACCCTGACGCCAGCCTCTTCCCACACCTCTCGGGCCACCGCTTCCTCGATGCTCTCACCCGGCTCCACGAACCCTGCAAGCGCGGAATAGATTTTGGGCGGAAACCGTGGCTGACGGCCAAGAAGCAGCTTGTCTTCGTGTTCGACCAACATGATCGTGACGGGGTCGGTGCGCGGAAAATGCTGCGCGCCGCAGTTCCCGCAATCGCGCTGCCACCCACCCTTAGCGGGCTTCGTGGGCGCTCCGCAATTAGCGCAGAATTTGTGGCGCGCGTGCCAATCCACTAGCGATTTGGCACCGCCGTAGATCGCCAGTTCTTCCGGTCTCAGAAGCTGCATCACTTGCCACGCGCGCGGCATAGCTGGCGATGTAGAACCCTGTTCCGGAACCGGCGCGAAATGCGCCTTATCGTCCATCATTCCCAGAAACACGAGCTCGGTCTCGGGATCGACATCAGCGAGTGTGCCCCAGATTAGTCCGCCCATATCATCGACGGCGGGCAAAAGGCCGTCAAGGTTCATCACCCGTGCGCGCCAATTCATCAAGTTGCCCAGCGCTTCCGGATCCACGCGGATGTTGTCCGCGCGGTCCATAGGTGAGCCGGAGAAGGCTATCGGAGCTTGCGAAGTGTCGAGCACTGGCGCGCTCACATCTTCTTCATGGCTTTCAGATCTTCTTGGATCGCGGCGAGATATTCGTCGCGAACCGGATAGCTGTCGGTCGGCATATATTGCGTCCAAAGGGCCGTGCGCAGGCCGAGCTTGTAATCAACAGCACCCAGAGTGCCAGCCGCGCCGCCCCAGCCGAAAGTACCATCGACCGAACGTCCGCCTGCACCGTGGCCTTCATTCGCCATCCACGATCCGGTCTTGTCGACCGTTTTCGGGATAAGGTCGGACACGCCCACGCGCACTGCGTTTTCGCCCATGATCCGCTCATTACCCAGCTTTCCATAGCCCAGCAGCATGCGCAGAAAGCGGTCGTAATCCTTCGGCGAGGAGACGAGGCCGCCGCCGCCCGAAGGCACAAACGGTTTGTCCAAATAGATCGAATTCGAGCCCGGATCGATCGGGATCACCGTGCCGCCAAGAACGCCGTAATTGTCGGTCAAACGGGCCTTTTCGCCGTCAGGAACCGTCATATACGTGCTGGTCATGCCCAGCGGGTCGAACAAGCGTTGCTTCAGGAACGCTTCGTATTCCATGCCAGAGGCGACCTCGATCACGCGGCCGAGCAGATCGATGCTGCACGAATAGCTCCATTTGGTCGCCGGCTGATACGCCAATGGAAGTTCGGCCAGACGATCGGCCCACACTTCAAGACCCGGGGCCGGGGTGACATCGGGGAAGCCAGGTAGCGTAAAGCGGCTCACGCGGCCTCCAACGATCCCGTTTTCGTTGTAAGCGTCGAGCAGCGGGCCCTTGCTAATGATCGAGTAGCCAAGGCCAGCCGTGTGTGTGAGCAACTGGCGGATCGTAATCTCGCGCTCCGCAGGCACGGTGTTGTCCAGCGGACCTTCGGGATCGACCAGAACCTGCATGTCCTTGAATTTGGGCAGCACCTCCGAAACGGGCATATCGAGGCCAAGCTTGCCCTCGTCGATCAACATCATGATCGCCATGCCGGTGATCGGCTTGGTCATCGAATAGATGCGATAGAGCGTGTTTTCGTCGACTTCGTCTCCGCCGCCAATGCTCAGAGTGCCGCCGCCCGCCGTGTGCGCGTGGTCTTCCTGATTCCAACCGAAGGTGAGGAACATGTTCGCCACCTTCTTCTCGTTGACATATTTGTTGGCGAGCGCGGCGACATTGGGCCAACTCTCCGCAACGTCATGCGCGAAAAGCTGACGACCAAAGGGGAGGCCTGAAAGCGCGGCTGCGCCAGCCAGATACGCGCCGCCGCGGAACAGCGAACGGCGTGAGAATTCAGCGGAGTTATGGGGGGCGTCGAAGCTACGGAAAGCCATTTTGAAGGATTCTCCCAAGAGTTTTGCGAGGTGTTTGGGGCAGATCGCCCCAAGGGTCAATGCGGCGTTCTAACGGCGTGGCGCTGTTTACAAACAGGCCTTGCAAACACTA
>JBCCKJ010000285.1:0-3557 GCA_039027455.1 Pseudomonadota bacterium
ATCAAACGCTTCCGCAGCCGCTATCGCGAAATGTTCGGCGCCAACGCCACGCAAGACCCGCTTTACGAAGCGGTGAGCGATGGGCGACGGCTAGCGGGCATGGAGCACTGGCTCCCGCTGTTTGAAGAGAAGCTGGCGACTTTGTTTGACCACCTCGCGAAGGACGACGTGGTCGTTATAGACCAATCCGCCATCGGCGCGGGCGAAGAACGCCTGTCCGACATCACCGACTATCACGACCAACGCTTGCGCATCGCGAGCGACACCAGCGGGAGCTACCGCCCGCTCGAACGCGACGCGCTTTATTTGGCCGAAGACGAGTTCACCGCCGCCCTCGCCGCCGCGCCTGCGCACCGGGCCAGCGTCTTCGCGGCACCCGAAAGCCCCACCAATCTCGATTTCGGCTTCAAAGCCGCTCGCGACTTCACGCCCGAGCGCACCCGGGGAGACAATGTCTACGAAGCCGCAGCAAAGCATCTTCAGGCCGTAGCCAAGTCGGGCCGCAAACCGCTTTTGGCCGCCTATTCGCAAGGCTCGGCCACGCGCATCAGTTCGATTCTCGAAGAAGCAGGCTGCGCCACCACACTGGCCTCTTCCTGGCAGGAAGCGCTTGGTCTTTCGGCCAAAAGAAAGACCGCGACGGTGGTTCTTCCACTGGAAACCGGATTTGCCAGCGACACCCTCGAAATCCTGACCGAACAGGACGTGCTGGGCGACCGCCTTGTCCGCCGCAAGAAGAAGCGCAAGGACGCCGACGCGTTCCTAGCCGAGTTGCAAGCGCTGGCGCGGGGCGATCTCGTCGTCCATGTCGAACACGGCATTGGCAAATATCTGGGCCTCGACCCCGTCACCGTCGGCAAAAGCCAGCACGATTGCGTCGCGCTCGAATATCACGGCGGTGACAAGCTGTTCATCCCGGTCGAGAACATCGATGTCCTCTCGCGCTATGGCTCTTCCGAAGAGGCCGTGCCGCTGGATCGCCTCGGCGGGGAAGCCTGGCAGAAACGCCGCGCGCGCCTCAAAGAGCGGATCACCGCGATTGCGGGCGAATTGATGAAAGTCGCCGCGCAGCGCGCGCTCAAGAAAGCGCCGGTTTTCGAGGCGGAAGAGGCGAGCTTCAACCAGTTCGTCGACCGCTTCCTATGGGAAGAAACCGAAGATCAAGACGCCGCTATCGCCGACGTGTTGCGCGATCTGGAAAGCGGCAAGCCGATGGACCGTCTCGTCTGCGGAGACGTGGGTTTTGGTAAGACCGAAGTAGCGCTGCGCGCGGCGTTTGTGGCCGCGATGAACGGTCAGCAAGTCGCGATTATCGCGCCCACCACCTTGCTTGCGCGCCAACACTTTCAGAACTTCTCCGAACGCTTCGCTGGCTTCCCGCTAAAGGTCGGGCGGCTTTCACGCCTCGTTTCGTCCAAGGAAATGACCGAGACACGCGAAGGTCTGGCCAATGGTACAGTTGATCTGGTGGTCGGCACGCACGCCATCCTCTCGAAATCGACCGAGTTCAAAAATCTGGGTCTCGTGATCGTCGACGAAGAGCAGCGCTTTGGCGTCACCCACAAGGAAAAGCTGAAACAGCTGCGCGCCGATGTGCACATGCTGACCCTGACCGCCACGCCCATTCCGCGCACTCTGCAAATGGCAATGACGGGATTGCGTGAGCTTTCGACGATCCAGACCCCTCCAGTCGATCGCCTGGCGGTGCGCACCTATGTGATGGAGTGGGATGATATGGTGATGCGCGAGGCGTTGCTGCGCGAACACCATCGCGGCGGGCAGAGCTTTATTGTCGTGCCACGCATCGCCGATATGGAGCCGCTCGAAGAGTGGCTGCGCGAGAACGCGCCCGAGGTCAAAACCGTCTCCGCGCACGGCCAGATGGGCGCGGGCGAGGTCGAAGAGCGCATGAGCGCGTTCTACGACAAGAAATACGACGTGCTGCTGTCCACCACCATCGTGGAATCGGGTCTCGACATTCCGAGCGCCAACACGATCATCATCCACCGCGCGGATCGCTTTGGCCTCGCTCAACTGTACCAATTGCGCGGCCGCGTGGGACGCTCGAAAATCCGCGCCTACGCCTACCTCACCACACCGGAGGACACGCAGCTCTCCGAAGTCGCGGAAAAGCGCCTGAAAGTGCTCGGCGATCTTGACTCGCTCGGGGCGGGATTCCAGCTCGCCAGCCACGATCTCGACATTCGGGGCGCGGGCAACCTCTTGGGTGACGAGCAATCGGGCCATATCCGCGAGGTGGGCTTTGAACTCTACCAGTCGATGCTGGAAGACGCGATCATGGCCGCCAAAGCGGGCGAGATGGGGCTGGAAGCGGCGAAGGACAAAGTCTCCCCGCAAATCACGGTCGACGCGCCGATCATGATTCCCGAAGATTACGTCCCCGATCTGGCGGTGCGAATGGCGCTCTATCGCCGCCTCAATCAGGCGCAGGACAAGGCCGAGATCGAAAGCCTCGCCGCTGAAATGATCGACCGGTTTGGCGACCTGCCCTCGCCCACCCAAAACCTCGTGCGGCTGATCGAGATCAAGCACCAGGCGATCGAAGCCAATATCGCGAAAATCGATGTCGGTGCGCGCGGGACGCTCGTGAGCTTTCACAAGGACGATTTTCCCGATCCCGTGGGCCTGCTTGCCTATGTCGATAAGCTTTCGGGCACGGCCAAACTGCGCCCCGATATGAAGCTCGTCATCAACCGCGCTTGGGGCGATCCGCAAAGCCGGCTCAATGGGCTGTTTCAACTCACCAAGGGTTTGTCGGGAATCGTGCGCAAGGCCGAAAAAGCGAAACGCAGACAAGCCGCCTAGGCCTCACCTTTCGCGCGCTATTCGTGCATCACGAATGGTAATTTTGCATGTGAAAACAACAGCTAGTGCAGTCCCGTCATCCATTCGTGCAGATCCGATTGAGCACGAACGGCGCCCGCATATTTCAATCTCCAGCGGCTCGGGCATGACCCCGGACGCGCCATTCAAATGGAGATTGAATCATGCGCAACACCATTATGTCTATGGCTTTGGCCAGCGTTCTGGTCACCTCGATGGCCTCCTCGATCACCCCGGCCTACGCCTCGAGCGCGACCTCCGGGGTTGGCGAGCGTGGACTAGCCTCTGGCTTCGAAGCGCCCAAGCGCAAGCCCGCGAAGAAGGACCGAGCCCAAAAGGAGCGTCCCCAGGCTGATCGTCAAGACAACCGCCAAGACCGTCGTGACGACCGGCACGACAACCGCGGCGATCGGCGCGACGACATTCGTGACGAAATCGCCGAAGAGCGCCGTCAAGAGGCCCGCCAGGACCGCCGGCAGACCCGCCGGGTGGCTCGGCGCACCGCCCGCCGTGTGTCGGCGCGCCATGGGCACTACTACCCGGGTTACGGGTACATCTATGTCGATAACGATGCGTGGAAGTGGATTGCTTTTGCCGGGATCACCTTCGCCATTCTCGATGCGATCAGCGAAGAGGCTCAGCGCGCGCATGAAGCGGCTCAGATTGCGGCGACAACCGCGGCGATCAACGAAGTGATCCGCTGGCAGAACGGC
>JBCCKJ010000286.1:0-3534 GCA_039027455.1 Pseudomonadota bacterium
CCTTTGCGCTTTGGATGAGCCGTCTTTGGATATCTCCGCTCCTGCCTACGGGCAGCTGGACCGATGGGACGATCGCGGTGATCGCCAGTCTCGCGTTGTTCCTTGTCCCCGATGGGACCGGCCGCCCGCTGCTCATCTGGAGGGAGGCGGATCGCGCGCCATGGGGTATTATCCTGATGTTCGGTGGTGGGTTGGCGCTGGCCGCGGGCATGGAAAGCTCTGGCCTCGCGCGGTGGCTGGGCGAGGCGCTGTTGCCACTCGAAGCGGTGCCGTTGATTGTGATGACCTTGGCGGTCGTCGCGATGATCATCCTTGTCACCGAATTTGCGAGCAACGTCGCAACCGCATCGGGCATCATTCCGATCGTCGCCAGCTTGGCCGCGGCTTTGGGTCTGGGGGAGAACGCCATCCTGCTCGCCATGCCAGCGGCGTTGGCGGCAAGCTGGGGCTTTATCCTCCCGGCCGGAACTGGCCCCAACGCTATTGCTTGGGCGACCGGACGCTTGAAGATCACCCGCCTAGCATCTGCCGGACTACTGCTCGATGTCTTCGGAGCCGTCATGATCGTCGGCGTGGTGTGGGCCATACACGCGCTCAGTTAGCACTGGAAGATGAGCCGGTCTTTTGGCCGACGCTGTGCTTGCCAAGCGAATATCAGACACTTTATTATCTCTAATGGAGACGTAGGGAGAGGCGCTTCTGCGGAGGTTAGAAGCGGGAGCCCGTTCGTCTTCGACAAGGGATCAGCCCCTGCCTTCCTGGGGGCGCTTTTTAACAGGAAGGAGCGCGCGCCATGGCCGACGCGGTCGATTCAACCAACACCCCCACTCCCCGCCGCAAGCCGAAGCCGGAAAAAACCTCCATTGGCGGTCGTGAACTCAAGCCATCCACCTTGATGATGGGGCATGGGTTTGATCCGGTCTTGTCCGAAGGTTCGCTCAAAGCGCCGATCTTTCTCACGTCGACTTTCGCCTTCGAGAATGCGGCCGCTGGCAAACGACATTTTGAGGGGATCACAGGAAAGCGCGAAGGCGGCGCGGAAGGCCTCGTCTATTCGCGATTCAACGGGCCGAACCAGGAAATCCTCGAAGATCGTTTAGCTATCTGGGACGGGGCGGAAGACGCCCTCACCTTTTCTTCCGGCATGACGGCGATCTGCATACTGATGATGGCTTACGCCAGCGCGGGCGATGTCATCGTGCATTCCGGCCCGCTCTACGCGGCCAGCGAAGGTTTCGTTTCCAAGGTCATGTCCAGATTTGGCGTCAGCTACGTCGATTTTTCGGCAGGCGCTTCGCCGGAGGAACTGGCTGAGGTGCTTGGTCGAGCCAAATGTCAGGCGGGAGAAAACGGCGGCAAAGTCGCCATGATCTATCTCGAAAGCCCCGCCAACCCCACCAACGCGCTGGTCGATATAGAGGCGGTAAAAGCGGCGCGTGACGCAACGCTGAAGAAGCCCTGCCCGATCGCGATCGATAACACCTTTCTTGGCCCCCTTTGGCAGCGTCCGCTCGACCATGGGGCGGATATCGTCGCCTATTCGCTGACCAAATATGTCGGCGGACATTCGGATCTCGTCGCGGGTTCGATTGCCGGGGCCAAAAGCTGGATGGATCCGGTGCGCGCGCTGCGCAACACAATGGGCGGCATTGTCGATCCCAACACCGCGTGGATGTTGCTGCGCAGTCTGGAGACGGTGGAACTGCGCATGCAGCGCGCGGGCGAGAACGCTGCAAAGGTTTGCGCCTTCCTGAAGGAGCATCCCAAGGTCGACGGATTGGGTTATCTCGGCTTGATCGACGACGCGCGACAGCAGAACATCTATAACCGCCATTGCAAAGGTGCGGGTTCCACCTTCAGTGTGTTCCTGAAAGGTGGCGAAGCGGAGTGTTTCCGCTTCCTCGATCACTTGCAGATTGCCAAGCTGGCCGTCAGCCTTGGCGGCACCGAGACGCTGGCCAGCCACCCCGCTTCGATGACCCACTTGTCTGTCCCTGATGAACGCAAAGCCGCGCTTGGCATCACCGACAGCCTTGTGCGCATTAGCATCGGGATCGAAGACCCGGACGACCTAATCACGGATTTTGAACAGGCGCTTGAATACGTCTGAAAATCAGACTAATCTCGTCTCCGATAAGAGGGAGAGGGTATCCATGATCCATTGCATCTGCATGGTCCAGGAAGGGCAAATTGCCCCGGCTCAGGAAGAGGCGCTGCGTCGCGACACGGCGGACTTTGCAAGCCGCTATTTCGGCAGCGCGCCCGAATTCAATTGGGTCACTGTGGTCCAAGGAAACGGCTTTACTGAAGCCAAGCCGTCCAACTCGGTAATCGTCTCGATGAACGCAGATCGTTCTTTGGCGCCCTCACAACGCGAGCCATTGCTGCGCGAACTGTGTGAGATTTGGGAGCGCGGCGCGGAGCTTAGCCCCAACGAAGTCGTCACTGTCATCCGCGATCCTCAGTGAGGAGCTAGGAATATGCCACTTTATATCTGCAATTCAAAAGCCGGAACCGTCGCTCAAGAGGCCAAGGCCAAGATCGCCGACGATATCACGCGGATTCACTGCGACGTGACCGGCGCCCCAGCCACCTTCGTTCATGTGTTCTTTTTCGAAGACGGCCCCCAGCCACCGCTCGGCGACAAGACCGCAATGATCTACGGCCAGATACGCGCTGGCCGGACCGACGATCAGAAAGCGCAAATATGCGCGGAAATGGGCGCGGCCCTCTCAGACCACACCGGAATAGGCCCGGATGAGCTACTGGTCTTCACCAGCGACACGCCCGCCAGCTGGGTCATGGAAGGCGGCGACGTCCTGCCCGAACCCGGCGAAGAAGAGGCCTGGCTCGCCGCGCACGAAGCCAAAATGGCCGCGCAACGGGAGGCCGCCCAATGAGCGAAAAGAGAAAACCCGTATGCCTCGTCCTTGGCGCCGGCGCCGGGATTGGCGGCAACACGGGCAAGCGCTTTGCAGCGGGCGGCTATCACACCGTTCTCGCGCGGCGTTCGGATCAAGATGGCCTTTCGCGAATGGTCGCCGAGATCGAGGAGGCGGGCGGCTCGGCCACGGGCGTCCTGTTTAACGCGGTCGAAGACGGGACTATTGAGGACCTTGTCGAGACTATCGAGCGCGATATCGGGCCTATCGAAGTGTGCCTGTTCAATCTGGGCGCGCAGATCGGCAATCGCAAATTCTTCGACACCCCGCACAAGACCTTCGAACTGGGCTGGCGGATCACGAGTTTCGCCTTGTTCCGCCTTGCGCGAGCCATGCTTCCGGCCATGGTTGAGCGTGGGCGCGGGACGCTTCTCGTCACTTCGGCCACCTCAGCGGTGCGCGGAAACGCAGGGCAGCACAGTCACGCCGCGGCGATTGGCGGACGCCGAATGCTGTGCCAGACGCTTAACGCCGAGTTTGCGCCGCAGGGCATTCATGTTGCGCATGTCGTGGTCGATGGTCCGGTCGACGCGCCAGACACTCTGGGTAAGCTGCTGGGCGACAAATACGAGGCCTACAAGGCTTCCAAAGG
>JBCCKJ010000287.1:0-3517 GCA_039027455.1 Pseudomonadota bacterium
CAGCCACGCGCTTTCTTTCGCGCTCAGCCCCTCGATGCGGCTGGTGAAGGCGGTGTTCACATAGATCGCGCGCTCACCCGTTTCGGGGTGGGTGCGGATCACGGGGTGACGCATCGGTGGGTACTTGTCGTTCAGGTCTTCGGGCGCTTTGCCCAGACGTTTCGCAAACACGCGCGCAATGTCGTGCACCGCTATGAGGTCTTCGCACATCTGTTTCATCGGTTCGGACAGGCGCTCATAGGCGAGGTGCATATTGGCAAACAGCGTGTCCCCGCCGCACTCGGGCACCTCGCGCGCCAGCAGGATGGAACCAAGCGAAGGGCACTCGCGCCACGTGACGTCCGAGTGCCAATAGTTTTCCTGGCCCCGGCTTTCGGGGCCGTGGGCGATCTTCAGGACTTCGGGGTTGGGCTGATCTTTAGGCGTCGCCGGATGCACTTCGAGATCGCCAAAATGGCGCGCAAAGGCGATGTGCTGTTCTTGCGTCAACGTTTGATTACGAAAGAAGATGACACCGTGCTTTAGCAAAGCGGCGCGAATGTCGGGGATACGGTCGCCTATGTCCGCTGCGCCAAGGTCGATATCGAGTATCTCGGCGCCAATCGCGGGCGTCATCGATTTTATGGTGAGCGCGCCGGTGTCGAGCTGCGCGCGGTCAAATGTCGTGGCCATGCTTCCTCTCCCTTGAGAGGAAATGTGCCCCGTTACGCCGCCTCGCGCAAGCTGAGATCAAGTCGATCTCTCTGGCCATTCTAGCTGGAAGACGCTTCCGATATCTCCGTTGGTATGGACGATGATGGATGCAGCTTCACCGTCGTGCTCGATTAAAACAAAATATCTACAAGCGTATTGCGCTACAGCGTCACTGTGGAATTGGGGTGAGTTTCCCGGCTCGCTCATTGAATCTAGGTCGAAGTGTGTAGCCCAGACTCCGTTCAGGTTCTTCCAATGCGAATGGAGGTCAACGATTTTGATCCAGCGTATATCCCAAGAAAACTGGCTAGCCGCAGCATCCATGGCCAGTGCTACTGCATCATGCGGATCAATAGAGTAGGTCAGGGATAATTCCTGAGCGATTTGAGTGAACTGATCGTAAGCCTCTCGCCAAAGCGGCATGTTCTGCTCAATCGTGGCTGGCGCTGAGAAAATAAACCAGCCAGCCGTGGTCAAACGTAGCATCCATACTGGAATGGAGGCTGATGGTCCCGCGTCACCAAGCCAAATATCGCAACCCAAAAACTCGGACTTGAGGCGATCTTCCAAACGCACTCGAAAATCGTCGAACCTATCCTCGTGTTCCGGATAAGTTGGATCGACGATTAGAATCGCCATTACGCCGCCGCGCGCAAGGTCAGCTCCAACCGATCCCAGATCTCAACCAACGCATCGGTCAACTCGTCCATCATTGCATCGGTGTGATGCGGGCCCGGCGTAAAGCGCAGCCGTTCGGTTCCGCGCGGGACTGTCGGGAAGTTGATCGGTTGCACATAGACGCCGTATTCGGCGAGCAGAATGTCGCTGATTTTCTTGGCGCGCACCGGATCGCCCACCATCAACGGGACGATATGCGTGGTGGAATCCATCACCGGCAAGCCGGCTTCTGCAAACTTGAGTTTCAACATGGCGGCGGCGCGATGCTGCGCGTTGCGCTCCACGCTTGAGCCTTTGAGGTGCTTCACCGAGGCGAGCACACCCGCGACCAAGACGGGGCTGAGCGACGTCGTGAAGATAAATCCGGGCGCGTAGCTGCGAATGCAATCGATCACGCGCTGTTCGGCCGTGATATAGCCGCCCATCACGCCGAAAGCCTTGCCTAAGGTGCCTTCGATAATGTCTATCCGATGCGCGGCGTTATCGCGTTCAGAAATACCGCCGCCCCGCGCGCCGTACATGCCGACCGCGTGCACTTCATCGATATAGGTGAGCGCGTTGTACTTCTCGGCCAAGTCGCAGATCGCGTGGATCGGCGCGGTGTCGCCTTCCATCGAATACACGCTTTCAAACGCGATGATCTTGGGCGTTTCCTCGTCTTCAGCGGCCAGAAGCTCTTCCAGATGCGCCATATTGTTGTGGCGGTAGATACGCTTTTCGCAGCCCGAATTGCGGATGCCCGCGATCATGCTGGCGTGGTTCAATTCGTCGGAGAAGATCACACAGCCCGGCAGCAGCTTGCCCAGCGTCGAAAGCGTCGCGTCGTTCGAAACGTAGCCGCTGGTGAACAGCAGCGCGCCTTCCTTACCGTGCAGCTCGGCCAGCTCGCTTTCCAGTTCGACATGCAAATGCGTGTTGCCGCCGATATTGCGCGTGCCGCCGGAACCCGCGCCGACATCGTGCAGGGCCTCTTCCATCGCTTGGATCACGACATCGTGCTGGCCCATGGCGAGATAATCGTTCGAACACCACACGGTGATCGGTTTCGGGCCATTATGCCCGTGAAAGCACCGCGCGTTCGGGTACGCACCCTTGTTGCGCAAGATATCGATGAAGACGCGATACCGCCCCTCTTCATGCAGGCGATCAATCGCTTGGTCGAAGACTTGATCGTAATTCAATTCGCAGCGCTCTTACTGTGGGCCGTAGGTTCATTGGCTTCATAACCCGCCGAACCCAATATCGTTTCACGCAGGATTTAGGTTAGAGTGATCGGTTTGGCCACCGCGATCTTTGCAACCGTTTCGCAAGCGGTTGCATCAATCTTATGCGGAACTCGCAAAGCTTTCGACCGCGCCAAATCCGCGTTCGCCCAGAGCCTTTGTGAGGCCATGCGTGCGTTCAAGCGCGCCTGTGGTCACAAAGCGATCGGGACCGGTTCGGATGAAATAGTGCCCTTGGGTCAAGTGTGCGATGCGACGCGCTATCCCTCGCGCTCCGTCTATGAGCTTGATCTCGGCACCGAACACGTCGGAGAATTCTTGGGCCAAAAGCGGGAAGTGCGTGCAGGCCAGAACGAGGCAATCGATTGGCGCGCCTTCCGACTTGTCTTGCAGTCGCGCTGAGACCGCTTCGATCGCATCCATCTTGATGGGCTCTCCGCGCAGCTTGGCTTCGGCCAAATCGACCAATTCTGGCGCCGCTATCCGGATGAGTCGCTTGCCGTTGCCAAACTGCGCTTCGAGATCATCGACATAGGTTTGGCGAATAGTGGCGTTCGTGCCGATCAAGGCGAAGGTCTCGCTTGTCGTGGCGCTCGCCGCTGGTTTGATCGCCGGAACGGTGCCGACAATGGGGATTTCCAGCACCTCTCGCACCATGCCAAGCGCGATGGTGGACGCGGTGTTACAGGCGATGCACACTAACCTTGGATGCCAGCGCTCCGCCATCCGGCCCAGCAGTCCAGCCACTCTGGCGGCGACCTCCGCCTCGGTCTTCTCACCATAGGGCAGCCCAGCGTAATCGGCGGCGTAGATGACGGGTGCGTCGGGCAAGAGTTCGCGTAGGGCGGCGTGCACGGTCAGCCCGCCCACTCCGGTGTCAAAAAGAAGGATTGGCGATTTTGGGTCCAAAGTGAGGGTTTCCG
>JBCCKJ010000288.1:0-3513 GCA_039027455.1 Pseudomonadota bacterium
CGCGCCCGCGCCGCCGCCGCTTCCCGGGCGCATTGTCCGCTTCAAAGCGGGCGAACAGATACCCGCGATCACCGTGAGCGATCCGGACGGCAACACGCTGGATTTGGCCACGATTGGCCAGCCGGTGCTGCTCAATCTGTGGGCGACGTGGTGCGCGCCGTGCAAAGTCGAGATGCCGCTGCTCGACAATCTGGCGGGCGAGCTCGAAGGCGAAGTTCGTGTGCTGACCGTCAGTCAGGACATCCAAGGCGCGGAGAAGGTGGTGCCGTTCTTCGAGCAGGAAGGCTTTGCCAACCTCGAACCGTGGATGGACACCAAGACCGATCTTGGCGTGACGCTGGCCGATGGCGGCCTGCTGCCCACAACGGTGCTCTACGATGCAAAGGGTGTCGAAGTGTTCCGCGTGGCGGGCGACTATGAATGGGATAGCGAAGAAGCGATCGCGCAGATCCGCGAGGCTTTGGCGGAGTAGGGCTTGCTACCCGAAGCAGTCGAACTCCATGAGTTCGCAAGCGCGACCGTGCGCACGCAGGCGCCCCGCAGCGCACGGATGTGCGCGAAGGGAACAGCGCCGAGGATGAATAAAAATGGTGGGCGGTGACGGTCTCGAACCGCCGACCCTCTCGGTGTAAACGAGATGCTCTACCAACTGAGCTAACCGCCCTCACGAGCCCGCCTAAGCGGATCGGAAGCGCGCTATCTAGCGTCTCATCCGGCAAAATCAATCGCGCATGTGGTGCCGGCGCACTCGTGCGGCTAAAGGCTGGCGGAATGACGGCTCCGAACATTCTTGTCTTGGCCACGGGCGGCACCATTGCGGGCGCGGCGGGCGATGCGATCCGCCACGATTACCGCCCCGGCCAGTTGGGTATCGAGGAATTGCTCGACCGCGTGCGCGCGCTTGGCATTCCGGCGACGCTTACCGGCACACAGATCGCCAACATCGGCTCGGAGGATATGTCGCCCGCCATCTGGGCCGCGCTCCACCGCGAAGCCAGCGCCGCCATGGACAATCCCGAATGCGATGGCGTGATCATTACGCACGGCACCGACACGGTGGAGGAGACCGCGTTCCTCCTAGATTTGACGCTGCCCACCACCAAACCGGTGGTGCTGGTCGGCGCGATGCGCCCGGCGGACGCGGTGGGGTATGATGGCCTGCGGAACTTCGCCAACGCGTTGCAGGTGATGCGTTCGCCCGAGGCAAGCGGTCGCGGCGTGCTCGTGGTAATGGGCGACAAGGTGATCGCCGCGCGCGACGTGCGCAAAGCGCGCACGCGGGGCTCGGACGCGTTTGAGGGGTTCCCTAGGGACGCGGTGGGTCTGGTTACGCCCAGCGCGCTCGAATGGTTTGGCGCGCCGTGGCGGGTCGACGAAGAGCCGCGCTTCGCCTTTTCGGAAAGCCTGCCCGATGTGCCGATCCTTTACGTGCACGCGGGGATGACGCCCGACTATGTGGACCGACTGGTCACAGACGAGACGCGCGGTGTGGTCGTCGCGGGGTTGGGGGAGGGCAATATGCCCGATCCAGTGCGCCAAAGGCTGGTGAAGCTCGCCGCGCAAGGCGTACCCATGGTGCGATCAAGCCGATTGGAAGAGGGCCTCGTGGACCGCGAGCCTGAGGACGACGACAACCGCTTCGTCGCCGCCCGCGCGCTCGGCCCGCCCAAGGCGCGCATTCTCCTGCAACTCCTCATTGCGAGCGGGGTTACCGAGCCATCTACAGTCCAACGCGAGTATGATGGGCGTTAATCGCGCCCTCTTGCGCACCTCAGGGGGTGGATGTGCGTGTGGGCGAACACCTCGGCGCTGACGTGGGCCTAGATGCGCGTTTTACCTACTGTTCTTGGCGGCAATAGGATACTGTGTCTCATGCGCATCTGAGGGCTTGGCCTTGGATGGCTCACCATTCTGAGGGGGATTTGGGCACTGGCGGTCAATTCGTTCTAAGCATCTGATGCAGGATTTCTGCCGCGGGGTCGCGCGCCGCATCTCCCCTTTCTGAGGAAAAGGGGAAGACAGATGAAAAAGACACTTTTGCTTACGACCGCTCTCACCATGGGCGTGGCTGCGACTTTCTTGCTGCCTGTTGACCACGTCCACGCCGAAGACTGCCTGCTGGACCGCGACAATGACGGCGTCGTGGACGCGGGCACCGATAATGACGGCAACGCCAACTCAAACGGTATCAACACACGGCTCGCCTGCGGTGTGAACGCAGAGGCCACCGGCAGCAGCTCAACCGCGCTCGGCTCAAGCGCGCAAGCGACCGGGGCGCAAAGCGTAGCCATTGGCAACCTGGCCGTGGGGAGCGCGGCGGATACGGTCGCGGTCGGGCAAGGCGCCGATGCGATAGATACCGACTCGATCGCGATCGGAGCCGACGCCCTGGTCAGTGGCGACAATTCGATCGGGCTGGGCGATGCCGCTGTTGTCTTAGCTGACGATGCAATCGCCATTGGGGCGGACACGTCCGCCTCAGGTATCGGGGCGATAGCGATCGGGTTCGACGCCAACGCAAACTCTACCGATTCGATTGCGATTGGCAATGATGCCTTGGCGGATGGCAACTTCACGCTTGCCGTTGGCGGGGGATCAAGCGCGACGGTAATCAACGCGACGGCCATCGGAGCGACTGCTATCGCGGATCACGCAAACTCAACCGCCCTAGGCTACAGCGCGGAAGTTGGAGCCGACGATGCAACGGCTGTTGGGACCGCTGCAAATGCTGATGGCCAGGGTTCGGTTGCGGTTGGCTTCGTCAGCACGGCCATCGGTTTCAATTCCATCGCAATCGGAGAGTTTAGTCGCGCCGACACAGACGGAAGCGTTGCGATTGGCGGAGACGGCGGTGACAGCGACGGGCTCGGCGCGCGGGCGACGGGCGCCGATTCGACAGCGGTGGGCGCGGATACGGAGGCTTCGGCGATCGATTCGTCCGCCTTCGGTCACAGCGCGTCGGCCACAGGCAACTTTGCCACGGCTATTGGTGTGGACGCGGCCGCCACCAACACTTCCGCCACGGCGCTCGGCGTCACCGCGAATGCCGGGCTGTTTTCGACCGCCCTTGGCGCGGAGAGCAAAGCCACGGGCTCGCTTGCAACAGCGGTTGGATTTGACGCTAACGCGAGCGGTGATCAAGCCACTTTGCTTGGCGCTGAAGCCACCGCGAGCGGGCTGACCTCGGTTGCGGTCGGCGCGTTTAGCCAGTCGTTGGGCACCGGATCGATTGCGATTGGCGGGGATGGAAGCAGCTCTTTTTTCGCGGGCGCGCAGGCGACAGCCGACCGCGCGATTGCCATCGGCGTGACTGCGCTGGCGGATCAGGCGGACGCTCTGGCGCTTGGGTCGAACACGGCGGCGACCGGCATCGACGCGACAGCGGTGGGATCGGACTCTGTAGCGTCTGGGGTGAGCGCGGCGGCGTTTGGGACGGGGACGCAGGCTCTGGGTCAAAACTCGCTGGCTTTGGGCGCGGGCGCGGAAGCGCGCGAGATCCAGTCCAGCGCCATC
>JBCCKJ010000289.1:0-3457 GCA_039027455.1 Pseudomonadota bacterium
AGGCGGACGTCTTCGCCGTTGAAATAGCCACACTCGATCATGGTCATGGCGAGGCGGGCGTATTCGTCGGGCAGGCCGAGACGCTTGGGGAACGGCACCGACGCGGCCAGCGCGTCCTTCACCTTTTGCGGCGCGGCGTTCATCAGCGGGGTTTCAAAGATACCCGGCAGGATGGTGTTGACGCGGATGCCTTCGCTCATGAGGTCGCGCGCAATCGGCAGGGTCATCCCCACCACGCCGCCTTTCGAAGCCGAATAAGCCGCCTGACCCATCTGGCCGTCTTCGGCCGCGACCGACGCAGTGTTCACAATCGCGCCGCGATCGCCGTCTTCGCTCAACGGATCGAGAGTCAGCATCCCGGCGGCCGACTGCGCGATGCAGCGGAAGGTGCCGACTAGGTTCACCTGAATAACAAAATCAAAAGCCGACAGCGGGAAGTGTTTGGTCTCACCCGTCAGGCCGCCACTCTCGTCGCGCACGCGGCTGGCGGTTTTCATCGCGTTGCCGATGCCCGCGCAGTTCACAAGTATGCGCTCTTGCCCGTGCGCCTCACGCGCTTTGGCGAAACCAGCCGCCACTTCGTCGTCGCTGGTCACGTTGACTTTGCAAAAGATGCCGCCGACTTCGGCCGCCATCGCTTCGCCCTTCTCTTCGTTCATGTCGAAGATCGCGACCTTCGCGCCCTTTGCTGCGAGCGCGCGCACGGTGGCGGCGCCAAGGCCCGAGGCACCGCCAGTGACGACGGCGGGGGTGTTGGCTGAAACTTCCATTAGGTATCCTCTTCCAATTGATTGGGGGTTGTCAGAGCGACTCTACAATCGTGACGTTGGCGACACCGCCGCCTTCGCACATCGTTTGCAGGCCGTATTTCTTGCCGTGGCGTTTGAGGCCGTGGACGAGCGTCGCCATCAGTTTGGTGCCGCTGGCGCCGAGAGGGTGGCCGAGCGCGATCGCGCCGCCATGGACGTTAAGCTTCTCGGGGTCCGCGCCGGTGTGCTTGAGCCACGCCATCGGAACCGGAGCGAAAGCTTCGTTCACTTCGTAGAGATCAATATCATCGATCTTGAGCCCCGAGCGCTCGAGCGCCTTGTCGGTCGCGAAAAGCGGCTCTTCGAGCATTATCACCGGATCACCCGCCGTGACGGTCAGGTTGTGAATGCGCGCCATCGGGGTGAGATTATGGGCTTTGAGAGCCTCCTCCGAAACGACCAGCACGGCTGAAGACCCATCGCAAATTTGGCTGGCCGAAGCCGCCGTTACCATGCCATCGGGCGCGATCAGCTTGACCCCGGCGATGCCTTCAAGGCTGGCGTCAAAACGGATGCCTTCGTCCACTGTGTGGGTATCGTCGCCTTCGGGCGTTTCGATCGCGACGGGAACGATCTCATTCTCAAACGCGCCCGACTGCGTGGCCGCGATCGCTTTTTCGTGGCTGTTGAAGGCGAACGCGTCGAGCTCTTCCTTCTTCATGCCATGCTTTTTAGCGATCATTTCCGCGCCCATGAACTGGCTGAACTGGACGCCCGGATACTTCTCTTTGACGCCGTCCGACATGTAGTTGCCGAGACCCTCTTTCATGTGGAGCGTCATGTTTGAGCCCATCGGTACGCGCGTCATGCTTTCAACGCCGCTCGCGATGACAACGTCCTGCGTGCCGCTCATCACGGCCTGCGCGGCGAACTGGATCGCCTGCTGCGAAGAGCCACACTGACGGTCAATCGAGACCGCCGGGGTCGACTGCGGGAGCAGCTTGGAAGCCAGCACGCCCATGCGGCCCACCTGCCCGGCCTGTTCGCCCGCCTGGCTGACGCAGCCAGTGACCACATCGTCAATCGCCGTGGGGTCCACGCCGCTGCGTTCCACCACCGCGTCGAGCGACTTTGCCAGCAAGTCCACGGGGTGCACGCCGGCCAAGCGTCCTCCACGACGACCTCCCGCAGTGCGAACGGCGTCAACAATATAGGCTGTAGGCATGATACTCTCCGGTCTGGTTGTGCTTAGGGCGCGGGCTTTGGACAAAAGCAGGTTGCGATTTGCCACTCGCCGCGTGTTGGCGCATGGCCTATGAGAGCCCGGGCCGGGAATCAAGCGGGCAAATCGACAGGAGAGTTGGAAGCATGGCTGAGCGCGGCGCGCGCGCCGATCCCTCCCCGGCGTCGAAGACTCCCGAACAGTGGCTTGAGACCGCGATCAAGGCGCGCGAAGTTGGATCAATGGCGGAGGCCGCCGCCGCGCTAGACCGCGTGCTGGAAGCGGCACCCAAACACCCCATTCCGCTCCGGCTTCGCGCGAAGGTGGCGCTGGAACGCGGCGAAGGCGATGCCCTTTCGCGCTTTGACGCGGCTCTGCGCGTCGATCCGGGCAACGCTGATCTTCATCTGGGCAAAGCGCAGGCCCTTGAAATCGCAGGCGATGTGCGCGGCGCGCGAATTGTGACTCAGCAGATCGCGCAGCAAGCACCGGGATTTGTGCCCGCGCTCGTTGTCCTCTCGAGTCTTCGCCTCGCGGCGGGCGAAGAGGATTTCACTCACGGCTTCGCAGAAGCCGCGAAAAGAGCCCCGCAAGACCCCAATATTCTAGCCGCTTGGTGCGACGCTTATGCAGGGATAGATCGCTTTGCCGAGGCAGCCACCGTCGCGGCAAAAGCACGCGAAAGCTTCCCCGGTGAACCGCACTTTGCTTTGCTCGAGGCGATTAACGCCGGCAGCGCGGGTGATTGGGAATGGGCCGATAAACTCTTCGGCGCCTTGGAGACACAAAGCGTGCAGCGTTTGTGCGCGGAAACGCGGCATCGACTGCGTTCGGGCGATATGGAGGCGGCGCAAGGCCTTCTGGATAAAGCGCTTCGCCAAGCGCCCCGCGATGTCGCGGCTTGGGCTTTACAAGGTTTGGTCTGGCGGCTGAGCGAATCCGATCACGCCAAAGAGCGCGCGCACTGGCTGCACGAGCAGGCCGGCTTAGTGCAAACGCGCGAGCTTCTTGCTCCTGATGGGCTCTTGGATCGCGCCCGCGCGCGCCTTGCCCAATTGCACGCGTCCACCAGCATGCCACTGGCACAGTCCTTGCGCGGCGGCTCTCAAACACGGGGCATTCTGTTCCACAGCGCCGAACCGGTTTTGCAAGAGCTGCAGCAAGCTATCATCGCGACCCTAGAAGCGTATCGTGAAGATCTGCCGGAAGCTGATCCGGACCACCCGCTTTTATCCGAGCGCGACACGGCATGGCGCCTCGCTGGCTCGTGGTCGGTCCGCCTTCAAGGCGGGCGTGATCATCATGCGCCGCATATTCACCCGTCGGGCCTGCTCTCGAGCGCGCTCTATATAACAGTCCCAGAGGTCGCACAGCGCCAGAATGAGGGCTGGCTCGAGATCGGCAGACCGCCTCAAGACCTTGATCTTAAGATGGAACCGCTCACGAGCGTTCGGCCACGCGAAGGGTATCTCGCGCTGTTCCCTTC
>JBCCKJ010000290.1:0-3437 GCA_039027455.1 Pseudomonadota bacterium
GATGGCGATGGGCTTCGCAATCGGCGTGATGATCCCGGCGATGGGCATCAATTATCTGTTTCAGCGCAAACCGCTCAAACTCTTCGCTATTGATGCAGGCCATTTCCTGTTTGGCATGGCGGCGATGGGCGGCGTCTTCGTGGCGTTCCGCTAGCGCGCGGCTCGCACGGATTTCGGCTTATCCGCCATTGCCGTTGGCTGGGACGATTTCGACCACGACATCGCCTTTTTGCAGGTTCTGGCATTCCTCTTCCCAATACCCGATCGCGCGGCCATTTCGGTAAATCCGCAGGCCGCGCCCGCCGCTCTTCAGATCAGTGATGCTGCCGCCGCATTCGTCTTCTTCGACAACGCGCTCGACCAATTGCACCCGCCCCGAGACTGAGGCAAGATCAGCGAGGTAATCGGCGATGTGCGCGCCCTGCGCGGACCCGGCGAGGAGCAGTCCGGTAAAGCGCACAGGGTTGATCACGTTGTTCGCGCCCGCCTGACGCGCCAGAAATTCGTTATCGGTTGCGCGCACGACCACGCTTATCGGAACCTTGGGCGCCAGATGACGCACCGTGAGGACGATGAGGATCGAGGTGTCGTCACGTCCAGCCGACACCAGCACGGCGGCGGCGGTTCCGATCCGGACGGCTTTAAGGATGTCATCGCGGGCGGCGTCTCCGGCCAGCACCGCGACGCCCAGCCTTTCAGCGGCGGCCAATCGCTCCTCGCTAGGATCGACCACGACGATCTTTTCGGGATCGGTGCCGCGCTGGATCAGTTCTTCGACGCTCTGCGAGCCCGAAACTCCAAAGCCCAGCACTACGACGTGATCTTCGAGCGTATCCTGTATGCGCGCCATGCGCCACTTCTCCCAGCTTCGCTTGATGATAAAGTTATAGGCCGTGCCTACGAAAATGAAAAAGACGAGAAAGCGGATGGGGGTAACGATCACCGCCTCTTTGAAACGCGCGGTGTCGCTAACCGGGGTGATGTCTCCGAAACCCGTCGTCGTAATCGAGATCATGGTGAAATAGAACAGATCGAGCAGGCTTACGTGTCCGTCGGCGCTGTCCACCAAGCCATCACGGTCGAGCCAATGGATGAAGACGACAATACCGATCAGCAGGAACGCGGCGCCCAGACGCAGCGACAGATCGGTGTACCAAGGCAATCGGACCGCACGCCGCAAGGGATTGATCCGACGTGAGCGTCTGCTCCATTTTCTTATCGTGTCGGCCATTGCGGGTGCAGGGTGCCCTTACTCGACGAACCGCTGTGCGAGGCTCGAAAGCGAGGCGTCGTGGGTGAGATCAAGCTGGAGCGGCGTAACCGCGATCTGGCCATCCGCGATCGCTTCCAGATCGGTGCCGTGATCCAGCGTGTGCTCAATCGCGTGGAGGCCGAACCAGAAATAGCGATGACCGCGCGGGTCTTTGCCCTCAACGATCGATCCGCGCGAGTAATCGTGGAAGCCTTGGCGAACGACCTTGATCCCCTTGACCTCGTCGGCGGGTCGGGCCGGGAAGTTGATATTGACGAGCGTGCGCGCGTCGAAGGGCGCGTCCAGTAACGGAGCAATCGCTTTTGGGCCCCACTTGGTGGCCGCTTCAAACAATTCCGCGTCCCCACCGCCTTGGCTGGTGTTGCCAGGGCCATAGACCTGGCTGAGCGCGATGGAGCGGATGCCCGCCAGCGCGCCCTCGATCGCGGCGGAGACGGTGCCCGAATAGGTGATGTCATCGCCCAAATTCGCGCCTCTATTGACGCCCGAAAGGATGAGATCGGGCGGATCATGCAGCACTTCGCGCAGCGCCATCATCACGCTGTCGGTGGGCGTGCCTGTGACGGCGAAGCGGCGTTCGGCGAATTTCTGCAAGCGGACGGGCCGGTTTAGTGTAAGCGAGTGCCCCGCGCCCGATTGCTCTTCTGATGGGGCGCAGACCCAGATGTCGTCCGAGAATTGCGACGCGATTTCTTCCAGCACAGCCAATCCGGGCGCGTGGTAGCCATCATCGTTGGTGACGAGAATACGCATCAGCTGGTCGGCTCCAATTTGGTCACGCCACCCATATAAGAATGGAGCGCTTCGGGCACCAACACGCTGCCATCCGCCTGTTGGTAATTCTCGATAACGGCGACCAGCGTGCGGCCCACGGCGAGACCAGAGCCGTTGAGCGTGTGCACAAACTCGGTCTTCTTCTTCTCGCCGGGCACACGGTAGCGTGTATTCATCCGCCGCGCCTGGAAGTCGCCTGTGTTGGAGCAAGAGCTGATTTCGCGATAGGTGTTCTGTCCCGGCAGCCACACTTCCAGATCGTAGGTCTTGCGCGCGCCAAAGCCCATATCGCCAGTGCACAGCAGCATGGTGCGATAGGGCAGACGTAGCGCTTCGAGGATTTCCTGCGCCGCGCGGGTCATACGCTTGTGTTCGGCTTCGGAGTCTTCGGGTTTCACGACGCTGACGAGCTCGCATTTGGTGAACTGGTGTTGGCGGATGAAGCCGCGCGTGTCGCGCCCCGCCGAGCCCGCTTCGGAACGGAAGCAATCGGTGAGAGCGGTCATGCGCAGGGGCAGGGTGGCCTCGTCGAGTAGCTCGCCCATGACGCTGGCGGTCAGCGAGACTTCGGCGGTGGGGATGAGCCAACGGTCATCGGTGGTAGCAAAACTATCCTCGGCGAACTTGGGCAGCTTATCGGTGCCGTACATCGCCTCGTCTTTGACGAGCAGCGGGGGCGCGCATTCGGTGTAGCCGTTGGCGCTCACCTGATGGTCGAGCATGAACTGGCCGAGCGCGCGGTGAAGACGAGCCATGTCGCCGCGCAGGAAGGTAAAGCGCGCGCCGGAAATGCGCGCGCCGGTCTCAAACTCCATGCCAAGCGCTGGCGCAAAGTCAGCGTGTTCCTTGGGTTCGAAATCGAAGCTCGGGATCTCGCCCCAGCGGCCCACTTCGACGTTGTCATCCTCGTCCGAGCCGTCGGGCACGTCGTCGAACGGGATGTTGGGGATCACCGCCAGCGCGTCTTTGAGCCTCTCGCCCAGTATGCGCTCAGCTTCCTCCATTTCGGGCATGGTCTGCTTGAGGTCCGCAACCTCGGCCTTTAGCGCTTCGGCCGTGTCCGCGTCGCCTTGCCCCATCGCTTTGCCGATCGCTTTCGAGGCTTCGTTGCGGCGCGACTGCGCCTCTTGCAGCTGAGTGGTGAGCGCGCGGCGTTCTTCATCCAGCCCCAGAAGGGATTGCGCAATGGGATCGAGCCCGCGCCGTGCCATGGCCGCGTCAAACGCTTCGGGGTTTTCTCGGATCAAGCGGATGTCATGCATGGGGCGCAGCCTATGCCCGCTTGGTCCGAGAAAACCCCGAAGCGTTTGACGCGGCCATGGCACGGCGCGGGCTCGATCCCATTGCGCAATCCCTTCTGGGGCTGGATGAAGAACGCCGCGCGCTCACC
>JBCCKJ010000291.1:0-3421 GCA_039027455.1 Pseudomonadota bacterium
ACGTCGCCGTCGTAGTTCTTACAGGCCCAAACAAACTTGCCTGACCATTTCAGGGCGGAGGCAACCATATCGTCGATCAGGCGGTGTTCGTAGTGAATGCCCGCCTTTTCAAACCGGTCCTGGAATTCGGTTTCGTAGATTTCCTGGAACAGGTCTTTGAAGCGGCCGTCATAAGCCTTCATGATCGTGTTCTTGGTGGACAGGTAGACTGGCCAGCCGCGGTCAAGTCCATAGTTCATCGAAGCGCGCGCAAAAGCGCGGATCGAGTCGTCCAAGTTGTACATCGCCATCGCGACGCCCGAGCTTTCGAAGCGATAGACATCGAGATCGAGGATCGCGCCATCGTCGCCCTCGTAAACGAGGCGCAGCTTGCCGGGGCCGGGGATGAGCGTGTCGGTGGCGCGATACTGGTCGCCAAACGCGTGACGACCCACCACAATCGGATCAGTCCAGCCGGGCACGAGGCGCGGCACGTTGTCGATAACGATGGGTTCGCGGAAGACGACGCCACCCAGAATGTTGCGGATCGTGCCGTTGGGCGAACGCCACATCTTTTTGAGGTCAAATTCTTCGACGCGTGCTTCGTCCGGGGTGATGGTGGCGCACTTTACGCCAACGCCGAATTCCTTGATCGCGTTGGCGGCGTCGACCGTTATCTGGTCGTCGGTCTCATCGCGCTTTTCGATCGACAGATCGTAGTACTTCAGGTCCACATCCAGATAGGGCAGGATCAGCCGCTCGCGGATCCATTGCCAGATGATCTTCGTCATCTCGTCGCCGTCCAGCTCGACCACCGGATTTTTGACCTGAATTTTCTGCATAAGAAGTGTCCCGCCTTCCTTGTTACGCGTTTTGCGCGTTTGAACGCGGTGGCTTTCGGGGAGCCTCCCGCGCATCCTCTTCTGTGTGATTTCAATCCCTGCGCGCGGCCATAGCAGGTGCGCGAGCGTGTGCAAGTCAGCCTATTCGATTATGCGAGGCGTTTGCAAAAAGGGGCAATGGCGTCGCGTTCGGCGCAACAAAAAACCCGCGGATCGGGCGGGCTTTTGGGGGGCAAGCTTTTGCCTCATAAACGGGGAACCGATGGTGGGCGTACCAAGATTTGAACTTGGGACCCCTACGATGTCAACATAGTGCTCTACCCCTGAGCTATACGCCCGCACCATCGATATTTCGCTTCGTTCGCGGAAGCGGAGCGGCGCATTAACCCGCCTTGCTGGAACGTGCAAGCGATTCGAGAAAAGGATTGGGAACTAAACGCTTGCTTCGCGCTGCTCTTCGAAAATGCGTTCCACTTCCAGAACAAGATCGCGCAAATGAAAGGGCTTTGAAAGCACTTTTGCCGAGGGTTGTTCGCGGCTTGCGCGCAATGAGACCGCGGCAAATCCGGTAATAAACATCACTTTGGTGCGCGGGCTGATCTCAGCGCAGCGTTGCGCCAGTTCGATCCCATCCATCTCGGGCATCACGATATCAGACAGCAACAAGTCGAAATCCCCGCGTTCCAGCAAGGGGATCGCGGCGGTCCCCCGGTCAACGGCTTCGACGTCGTAGCCGGCGTTGGTGAGCGCACGGGCGAGATAGGCGCGCATGGCGTCTTCATCTTCCGCCAGAAGGATTCGTGGTGCGGTGGTCTTGTTCATCGTCGAAGCGGTAGCACTCGTCGCTTAAGAAATCCTCTCACTTTGCCTGCTGACGAAGCCGATTGATCGACTTTTTCGTAATTTCGACTGCGGAACTACGAACAAAAGAAGGGATGTGGCATGTTCGAGGTTGCGATGGCTTTGACTTACGCGGAGAAACAAGGCAGCACGATCCAGTGAGAACCAATCGCAAATCATTGGGGGAATCTTCCAGCGGGGGTGCCGGACCATCAGGTCCGCCATTGGTAAAATTTTCAGGTGGGCGCGTGCCGGGCGAGGGGGATAAGGCTGAGCATGGCCCCGCCTTTACTCATGTCGCGCCGCATTCCATGCCACTTCCGGTTCTGATCGCGGTTCCGCACGCCGGCACGGTCTATCCAGAACACGTCCTTTCCAACTTCAGGGACAAGGAAATCTCGCCGCTCAGGCTCGAGGATCGCCATGTGGATCAATTGGGAGTGGCGGTCGCCAAGTCGAGTGGAAGCGGTCTCATGGTGGCCCATGCGCCGCGCGCGATGCTCGATCTGAACCGCGCTCATGATGATGTGGATTGGGAAATGATCTCGGGCGCTCGGGGGAGGGCGCCTTTGAGGCAATCCATCGCGGATAGGGGAACCAAGGGCTCGGCGCGCCGGGCGCGCAGTGGCCTGGGCGTGGTGCCGCGCCGCTTACCCGGCTTCGGTGAAATCTGGCGCCGCCCACTTCCGCGCGAAGAACTCGATGCGCGTATTGACCATATCCATCGTCCGTACCACGCACACTTGCAGTCTGAATTGCAGCGTATTCGTGACGAATGGGGCACCGCGCTGCTCATCGACTTGCACTCTATGCCGCCCCTGCGCCAACAACCGGGTCAGGTTGCGGCGCCGCGCATCGTATTAGGGGATCGCTTTGGCGCGTCCTGCGGCGGAAGCCTGATTGCGCGCGCGTTCCGGCACCTCGAAAAGTCGGGCTATGAGGCGGCCCACAATCGGCCTTACGCGGGCGGTTATGTTCTCGATCGCCATGCTGCTCCGACCAGCGGAATTCACGCGCTGCAAATCGAAGTGTGTCGGTCAACCTATCTCGATGATCGGATGGATCAAACCACGTCCGGTCTCAAAGCGGTCGCCAAGATGCTCGCCGGATTGGTGCGCGAATTGGGCGCGGAAACCGCTCGTCTGGCTGACCGTGGTCGCCTTGATGAAGCGGCGGAATAACGCGCCGCCCAAAATAACTGGCAGCATGAAAAAACCACCCCGCGCCAAGTGGCACGAGGTGGCTTAGGTTCAGGGAGGTCGCGCCCGGTTAAGGGCGGATTGAACGGTCAATGAGGGGGGTACCGTTCGCTCTATTCAGATAAGAAGCAGCCCGGAGGGTTTCAAGCGCTCCGGGCTACGTACGTTCGCCTAACTTTCGGCCGCAGGGAGCGAGCAAAGGACTTGGCGAGAAGGGCTTACTAGGCAGCGCCGTTTGCAGCCGGCGCAGGCACCTTACCCATGGCCGACTGCCGCTCAAACAGGCGCTTCATCAGGTTCATCGAGAACATGTGAGCGTGAATCAGCATGATCATGCCGTTCTTGTTCAGCGTTTCGAGCGTGTCAGCGGGCAATTCCTTCAGCTTGTTCTCATCGACCATCTGAAAGCCGCGATACACAAACGGTTTGTCAGGAGTGTCTGACCGCGTGATGGCAATCTCACCATCCATGAGGATGTCGAGTTTCTTAAGTTCTTCGAGGAAAGCGCGGGTGCGCTGCCCGGATTCTTCGAACTTGCGACAGAACTCGAGGACGCCGTTC
>JBCCKJ010000292.1:0-3419 GCA_039027455.1 Pseudomonadota bacterium
CCCCGGCCCAATTGAGAGCGACCGCATCCGTACCGTCTTTGCGGCGATGGATCTGGTTCAGGGGCAGCCCGAAAACACCACGGCGGATTACTTCACCGATCGCATGGCGTTGACCCGCAGCGTGGAAGGCAAGGTGGATGGTAAGCCGCTGCCCACACCCAAGGACATAGCGGACGCGTGTCTGTTCCTCGCCAGCGACGAATCCAGTGCGATCAGCGGCGAAGAGATCGATGTAACGCACGGCCTCAGGGTCAATCGCGACGCAAGTTCCACCTACATGGCGCGGCCTTCGATGCGGTCGCTCGATGGCAACGGTCTCAACGTGTTCATCGCCTCGGGCGAGAAATGGGAAGATTCGCTCGAAACCGCGAAAGTCCTGATCGCTTCGGGCGCTCGTGTGCGGATGGGCTTGTCGCGCCAAGCGGACGTGGCGCAAGCGACCGCGCGCCTTAAGGCGCTCGGCATTGGCGAAGAATTGAGCGTCGTGCGCTTCAACCGCGCGGAACCCGACGCGATGGAGCAGGCCCTCATCGAATATGAGGACGAGGCGAGCGGTCCGGTGACGGGCGCGATCATCATGCCGGTGAAGCCGGAAGGCAATTTCGCCGGAAAGCTGCTCGACGCAAGCGACGCGGCGGTCGAAAAGTTCATGGATGTGGAATTGGTCGGCGCAATTGCGGTCGCGCGGAGTCTTGCGCGCTATTGGCGAGGCCGCAAAGGCCTGCAATCGGCGCCGCGCTGCATCTTTATGACCAATCCCGACGATTTCGAAGGCAACGCCTATGCGGGCGTGCTGTCCGCCGGGATCAAGCAATTGGTGCGGATCTGGCGCGACGAAGCGCGCGTGCAACACGAAAACGGCGAAACCGAACGGTCGATCTGGGGCAACCAGATCGTCCGTTTCACCAATGGCGAAGCGGAGAACACCCAGTTCGCCGCGGGCCACGCCACGCGCGTTCTGTTCCGCGAACAGCGCATCGCCGAAATTGATCTGCGGCTGCCCACCAGCATCAGTGAAGAGACCGGCTCGCGCAAGGCCATGGTGGGCTTTGCCGAGAACATCACCGGACTGCATCTGGGCAAGGTCGCCTTTATCACGGGCGGATCGGCGGGCATTGGCGGGCAAGTCGCGCGGCTCCTTGCTCTCGCGGGCGCACGGGTCATGATGGTCGCCCGGCGCGAAAGCGAATTGGTCGCAGCGCGCGACCGGATTGTCGGCGAATTGCAGGATATCGGCTTTGCCGGTGTCGAACGCCGCGTGAAGATCATGCCCGATGTCGACGTTAGCAACTTTGAGTCGCTCGAAAAGGCGGTTGAAGCGACCGTCGATGAGTTTGGCCGGATAGATTATCTCATCAACAACGCGGGCGTGGCCGGGGCCGAAGACATGGTGGTCGATATGGACCCGTCCGCGTGGCGCTTCACGCTCGATGCGAACCTCGTCTCCAACTACTTTTTGATGCAGAAAGTGGTGCCGATGATGAAGGCGCAAGGGTCGGGCTACGTGCTCAACGTCTCGTCTTACTTCGGCGGCGAGAAACTGCTCGCGGTCGCCTATCCCAACCGCGCGGACTACGGCCTGTCGAAAGCCGGGCAGCGTGCGATGGTCGAAAACTTCTCACCCTTCCTAGGGCCGCAAGTGCAGTGCAACGCGATTGCGCCGGGCCCGGTGGACGGCGATCGCCTCTCGGGCACGGGCGGGAAACCGGGCCTGTTCCTGCGCCGGTCCAAGCTGATCTTGGAGAACAAGCGCCTCAACGCGGTCTACGCCGCCGTGATCAAGTCGATCCGCGAAGGCGATGAAGTGACCAAGGTGCTCACCCGCCTGTCGCGTAACAGCACCAGTACGCTCTCCCACGACGACGAAGCGCCGATGGAACTGCGCAAACTTGCGCTTCAATTTGCCAGCGAAGGCGATGGGGTATGCAGCTGGGACCAGTACCTGCTGACCGAAGGCATGGCGGAACGCCTCCTCGGTCGACTTAAACTGGGCGGTTTCCTGATCGGGTCGAAGGATTGGAACGCGCATTGCGAACCGGGTGCGGAGACGTGGCTCAAACTGCCGCCACCTGAGGATCAACCATTCCTGCCCGCCGAAAGGGTCGAAAAGCTGGCAGGTTCGGTCGGCAAGGGCGTGACTTCTCAGCTGCATCTGGGCGCGATGCCGACAGAGGCCGAAGTGGCGCAGGCGACCGTCTTCTTCCTCGCGGACCGCGCGGTCAGCGGGGAAACCTTCATGCCTTCGGGCGGTCTTCGCGTGGAACGCTCTTACACCGAGCGCGAAATGTTCGGCAGTCCCAAGCAAGAGCGCATCGATCAGATGAAAGGCAAAACGGTGTGGATCACCGGCGATCATCTGACCGATTATGTGGCGGCGACGATCGACGATCTGGTGCTCAATTGCGAGGTGGAGCGCGTGGTCCTGATCGCCGATCAGAAAGCGAGCGCCAAGGCGGTTCAGGCCATGGTGTCTGCCGATGTGCCCAAGACGGCATTGCAGGTCATCGTCGCGGGCGATCAGCTCGAAGACGCCATGGACGAAGCTCTGGCCAAATGGGGCCGCCCCACCACGGTTCTTTCCATGCCCAACGCCGCTTTGCCCACGCATCTGTTCAACGAAGGCGACGCGCTGGGTGCGAATGAATTCGCCGCGATGGTGGAAGACGGGCTGACGCGCCATTTCCGCGTGTCGCGCAAAGCTTCGCTCTACGATGGATGCCAGATCGTGCTGGTGACGCCCGATGTGCCCTATGGCACCGACGACGCGGCGCACGCTTTGGCCAACTTCATTAAGACCTCGCTGCACGCCTTCACCGCCACTCTGGCGGTCGAAAACGAGCGGATGGTGCACGATGTGCCGGTCAACCAGATCAACCTCACGCGGCGGGTCAAATCCGAAGAGCCGCGCGACGAGGAAGAGCATCAGGAAGAGCTGAGGCGCTTTACGCGCGCGGTCCTGCTGGTGGGCGCGCCGCTGCCCGACGCGCAGGATTCGCGGTACCGTTCGCGGATTTATCGCGGCACATCGATGACGGTGTAGGGGTGTTCGCGGGTCGGGCTCAGCGCCAGCCCACGATCCACGCCCAGCGCGTAAAGCTCATCGGGCCTTCGAGCTCGGCCGCCGTCATGATCGGGAAGAAGAACGCGAACAGAGCGACGCTGCCCAGCGGAACCGCGTAGCTGATCCAGCGAAAGCGCCGTGTGCGATGCAGGTCGCTTAGAGCCAGCGCAAGCGCCGCGAGCAGAAAGCAGCTGGGCATCATATAGTGGTAGTAAAATTGCACCGGCTTGGGCGCGATGAGCCAGAAGCCGATCGCGCTTGCGTAGCCGACAACCACGGCGAGCCGTGCCCAATCGCTGCGATAGAGACCAATCAACAGGCACCACAGCAGAGCGGGTAGGCCAGCCAGCATGGTCAG
>JBCCKJ010000293.1:0-3392 GCA_039027455.1 Pseudomonadota bacterium
CAGGAAAATGACGGTCTGCTCGGTCGTGACATCCTGGCCGTTGATCGCGGTGATGATATCGCCCGCTTGGAGCCCGGCGGCGGAAGCCGCGCTGTCATCCTGAACGCTCTGGACGATTTCGCCGCGATTGGCCGGAAGGCCAAGCGATCCCGCCATATCGTCGGTAACCGGGCCGAGGCTTACACCCAGGAAGCCGCGTTCGATTTCCTGACCGGCTTTAAGTTGATCGACGATCGGCGCGGCGATCTCAGCCGGGATGGCGAAGCCGATGCCAACGCTGCCGCCTGAGGGCGAGAAAATCGCGTTGTTGATGCCGATCACGTTGCCGCGCATGTCGAACAGCGGGCCGCCCGAATTGCCGCGGTTGATGCTGGCGTCGGTCTGGATGAAGCGATCATACGCGCCGCCTTGGCCCGTGTTGCGGTACACCGCTGAAATGATGCCGCTGGTGACCGTCCCTTTCAGACCAAACGGGTTGCCAATCGCGACCACCCAATCGCCGGGCCGTGCCGCGCTGGAATCGCCGAATTTCACGAACGGGAACGTGGTGTCCGAGTTGATCTTGAGCACCGCCAGATCGGAAGCCGCGTCCGCGCCGACCAGATCGGCTTCGTATTCGGTCCCGTCGGGCATCGTCACGGTGATCTCTTCCACCGTTGCGCGCTGATTGGGGGCGACGACGTGGTTATTGGTGACCACAAAGCCATCAGCCGAAATGATAAAGCCGGATCCCAGCGACTGCGCTTCGCGGGTTTCGGGTTGCGAACGGCCCCCGCGGCGCCGGTTGAACAATTCAGCAAAGGGCGTGCCCGCAAACGGATTGCGGTTTACTTCGATGCGCTGGCGTGTGGCGATGTTGACCACGGCGGGCTGCAATTGTTCGGTGAGATCAGCAAAGCTTGCCGGAGCGCCGGAGCGCGGGACGATTTGCGCCATCGCTTCGGTTTCATTCTGCGCCACTTGCGCGCCGACCGGTTGGCCGCTCATCAGCGAAACCGCCGCGCCGCCAACTAGAAGCGCGCTTGTCAGTCCGTACACATACCGCACGTTGTTCACGTCCTTTAATTCCTTTTCGTTTGCGCCCGTTTTGAGGCGGGCCAGGCGCTGCTAGCGGCGCCTCAAAACAGTTTTGTCTCGCTCCACCATGCACCTTGATGCGCTGAACGGTGTTTGAACATGTCCGCCGCTGGCCGGATCAGATCAGCGGTTCGTCGGGCGGTCGTAGCGCTGGGCTTACGACCACTGCGCCGAGCGGTCGATCAGGGCTGACCCTGGAACTGGCGGAAATATTCGTTGTCGTTGTCGAGCACCAGCGAGCTTTCCCCCTGACCTTGGATGAAGGTCTGGCGATAGCTTTCCATGGCGCGATAGAAGTCATAGAAATTGGCGTCCTTGCCAAAGGCGTCGGCGTAGGTTTTGGCGGCCTCGGCCTGCGCTTCGGCGCGGATAATCTGCGCGTTCTTGCGGCCTTGCGCGCGGATCGTTTCGGCTTCTTCCTGACGATCCGATTGCATCCGCGTGAAAGCGGCCTGAAGCGGGGTGCCCTCGGGAAGGTCGGCTGCCTTGATGCGCACGTCGAGGATTTGGACCCCGTACTCGCGCGCCTGCCGATCCAGCGTGTCGCGAATGTTCTCCATCGCGTTACCACGCTCGGCGGTCAGCAGGCTCGCAAACGTGCGGCGACCCAGTTCCTGACGCAGCACCGAGGTCAGGATCGGCGAAAGCTGCGAGCGCAGGCGGTTTTCGTCGCCAGCGCGCTCAATCATCGTCACCGGCTGGATGATCCGAAAGCGCGCGTAGGCGTTCACTTGCAGACGTTGCTGGTCGCTGGTGAGCACCTGCTGGTTGTCCATGTCGAGGTCGAGCACGCGGCGCTCAACCATCTGCACCCGGTCATAGAGCGGGATGCGGAACCAGAAGCCCGCGCCCGTCTGCCCATACGGCAGTTCGGGTTTGTACATGTTGACGATCGTCGCCGGGCGACCAGCGCTGATGATCACGGCCTGCTTGGTTTCAGGCACTACGAAAAGGCTTGAGATCAAGGCAAGAGCCAACACGCCCACGGCGATCAGAGGGAAGCGGAAACGAGTCCAGACTTGTTCCATCTTACTGGCCTCCCTGCGGAGTGGGGGCGGGTGTGGCGGTCACACGACTGCGACGCTGCACCTCGGGAAGCGGCAGATACGGCGTCACCCCATCAGCCTCGATCACGGTCTTGTCGGTGTTCGCAAGGACCGCTTCCATTGTCTCATAATAGAGGCGACGACGCGTCACTTCGGGCGCGAGGCGGTATTGCTCGTAAATCTCGTTGAATTCGGCGGCTTCACCTTCCGCCTTTGCCAGAAGCTGCTGCGCAAACCGCCGCGCCTGGTTCAATTCACGCTCGGCGTCCTGTTGCGCGGCCAACACATCGTTGAACGCCTCGATAACCTGCTCGGGCGGGTCAGCCTTGTCGATTTCGACCCCTTCCACATTGATGCCCGACCCATAGGCGTCGAGGATCAATTGCATACGGGTGAGAACGTTTTGCTCGATATCCGCGCGGCCTTCACCCGAAATCACGGTGTCGAGCGTTTTTTCGGCGACCGAGGATCGCATGGCGGTTTCCGCCGCTTCGAGGACAGCCTCCTCGGGATTGTCGAGCTGGAATTGGAACAGGGTTAGATCCTTGATGTTCCAGCGCACGATGTAGCTCAGATCAACAAGGTTCTGGTCACCGGTCAGGATGATTTTCTTCGGGATCTCTTCCGAGCGGGTGCGGCTCACATCGGTCGCGGTGACCTGCTGGATCGGGTAAGGCAGCGACCAGTTGGTCCCCGAATTAAACGTCTCGGCATACTTGCCGCCAAACCACGTGACGACCGCCTGTTCGCGCGCTTGGACGAAGTGCACGCTGGTGAGGATCACCCACGCACCGATCACAACCGTCAGAATAATCGGAACCCAGCTCTTGCCGCCGGGGCGTTCCGGGAGGCGAAAGCTCGGGCCTCCGGGTCCACCGCCGCGACGTGGACCTTCGGGGCCACGGTTTTTGAAGATATCTTCAATGTTAGAAGGACGTTTCCCGCCAGTGTTGCCACCACCGGGCAACCATGGATTACGCGGGCCATCGCTTTTGTCCGGCTTGTCGCCCGACGGCGCGTCGTCCTCGCTAGAGCTTCCTCCCCAAGGATTTTTCTTCCCAGCCATGGCTAGCCCCCCAAAGGCGCCGCCCAACCGTGTCTTCAATACGTCCAACATCTGCATGGTTTCCTTATAGGAACGCAAAACTTTGAAAAACAGGGGGAGGGCGCGAATTTTGCTGGCGGGGGCGTGCCCAATTGGTGTTAGGGACACAGCCGCCATGGCGACGACGGATGAATCAGACGAAGAAAGGCTTGGGCTATGGATGA
>JBCCKJ010000294.1:0-3387 GCA_039027455.1 Pseudomonadota bacterium
ATTGCGTCTGGCCCGCTCGAAACGAACGTTGGTTTTTCCATGCAGCGCGTCCCCGATTCGCGTTTTTTATTACGCCTATAGGGTTAACATATTATCTGTGGATAACGAGTCCTTATTGCACCTGCGAAGAGATTCCCTACCAGTCGATCAAATCACTGGCTTCAAAGACGTTGCGCGCCCGCCTCGCGCACCGCCTCTAGAGTGGGGTATCCGTTCACCGCCATCATCAGATCGGCCTCCGCCAGAATGGACTTCAGCACGAACGCGGCTCCCTTTGCCCCGCCCAGCGCCAGCCCATAAGTGTAGGGTCGCCCCACCCCGACAGCGCGCGCGCCTAGAGCCAGAGCCTTGACGACGTCCGATCCCGAACGAACGCCGCTGTCAAACAGAACCGGCACATCGCCCGCCGCTTTCACGACGTCGCCCAGCAAATCGATGGTTGCGATCCCGCCGTTCGCCTGCCGACCGCCGTGATTGGAACAGTATATCGCATCCGCACCCGTATCGACCGCGCAGCGCGCGTCGTCCGGATGGCAGATGCCTTTGAGCACGATGGGAAGATTCGTGATCGATTTGAACCATTCCATATCTTCCCAAGTCAGCACTTGGCCAAACGTTGCCGCCCACGTGAACACCGCTGCCTTCAAATCCTCCTCAGGCGGCTTTTGCAGCAACGAGCGGAAAACAGGATCGGTGAAATAGTTTTGCAGCACGCGCCCGCGCAATTGCGGAAAGTTCGACGCGTTGAGATCGCGGGGCCGCCAGCCCGTCACCCATGTATCCAGCGTGACGACAAGCGCCGAATACCCGGCGTCTTCGGCGCGGCGGATCAAGCTCTCCGCCAAGCCTTTGTGCTTCGGCGTGTAGAGCTGGAAGAAAGCGGGCGTGTCCCCGCAGGCTTTTTTGACCTCCTCCATCGGGTGGTTGGCCAGAGTGGACGCGCAGAACGGGATGCCGGTCTCCGCCGAAGCGTGTGCTGCGGCCATGTCGCCGTCTTTGTCCTGAGTCGCATCGCCATTGAGACCAATCGGCGCCATGAACAAAGGGGTCTTGTAGCGGTGGCCGAACAGTTCAATCGAAAGGTCCCGCTCAGCGCAGTCGACCATCATGCGCGGGATCATACCCCAATGGTGAAACGCGGA
Organism: Pseudomonadota bacterium; assembly: GCA_039027455.1. Taxonomy (GTDB): domain Bacteria; phylum Pseudomonadota; class Alphaproteobacteria; order Sphingomonadales; family Sphingomonadaceae; genus Erythrobacter. Next base: position 1,143 of record JBCCKJ010000294.1, read on the forward strand.
CGCGTTCGAGTCTTGCGTGTGTTCATCGCCACAAGCGCCCGCAACGTAGTTCGTCAACATCGGACCCAGCGCTTCGTGCGCGCGCTTTTCGAGCGTGGCGAAGTCGACTGGAAACTCGGGCAGAATGCCGCTCAATCCAGCGTTGTAAATCTCGTTTTGCATCCCGCCAAAATTTAGGCCCGCGAACTTCTCTTCGGTTGCCATAGTGACCGCCCTCTCGTCTCGAAATCTCTTTCAAAGAGAGTGGGCAAAGCGTTGGCGACGGGCAAGCCCCAATTAGCTGACGAGGCGTTGCAAGCTGGGCCGCGCTTTGAGGAAGAGAAGATAGAGACGCTCCAGCGCAGCCAAAACCCATTCGTTTCGAGCGAGACGACCAAGCGGACGCAGGCGAGGTATGGCTCGCCACATGGCGGCAAAGGCCGCGGCGCCGGACAGCACAACGCCTTCCTCTTCCGCGTGGAAGCGAGCCAGCAACTCGCGTTGGTCGATCGGGCACGACGGGTCGGCGTTTTCGGATACGTCGATAAAGGTAATCGCGCGGGCCTTATCCAAACGCTTCATAAACGCGATCTCGCGCTGGCAAAGGGGGCATGCGCCATCGAACCAGACTTTGACTGCTGACATGGCGAAGATACGAAACCTATCTCCAAATGGTTCCGACAAAACGCACCTGTGGTTCGAAATCTGCAAGCGCCGCGCAAGGAATGTTCGAAAGCGAGCAAGCTTCGTGCCCCCTTAGCAATTTCGGTGCATTTCTCGCTTGAAATCGACCGCCATCCCAGCGCATGAGACCAGCCTGTGGTTGGATGCCAAAATCCGATTTGGGAGCTTACAAAATGAATCTTGATTTCACGCCGGAAGAGCAGGCGTTCCGCGAAGAAGTGCGCGCTTTCATCGACGCCAATTACCCCAAGCATCTCAAGGACGGTGGCATGCGCGAAGACCTGCCGCGTGAAGACTTTGTCGCTTGGCACAAGGTTTTGGGCGAAAAAGGTTGGTCTGTTCCCGCGTGGCCGACCGAATATGGCGGCACCGGCTGGACGCCGACCCAGCGTTACATCTGGTCGGAAGAGAATGCCCGCGTGAACGCGCTGATGCCGCTTCCTTTCGGCGTCGCGATGGTGGGCCCGGTCATCTACACCTTCGGCAACGAAGAGCAGAAAGCCAAGCACCTGCCCGGCATCCGCGATGGCAGCGTGTGGTGGTGCCAAGGTTATTCAGAGCCCGGCGCAGGCTCCGACCTTGCGAGCCTGAAAACCACCGCTGTGCGCGATGGCGATCACTATGTGATCAACGGCCAGAAGACCTGGACCACTCTGGCGCAGCACGCCGATTGGGGCTTCTTCCTGTGCCGCACCGATCCAGACGCCGCAAAACCGCAGGAAGGCATCAGCTTCATCCTCGTCGATATGAAAACGCCGGGTGTGGAAGTGAAACCGATCAAGCTTCTCGATGGCACACATGAGGTCAATGAGACCTGGCTCACGGACGTGCGCGTGCCAGTCGAAAACCTCGTCGGTGTCGAGAACATGGGTTGGACCTACGCCAAGTTCCTGCTCGCGCACGAGCGCAGCGGGATTGCCGGCGTCGCCCGTTCCAAGCGCGGTGTCGAAAAGCTGCGCGACATCGCCGCCAAGGAAGAGCTCTATGGCGAGCCGCTGATCAACGATTTCGACTTCGCCCGCAAAGTCAGCCAGCTTGAGATTGATCTCGCCGCGCTGGAAATCACCGAGCTGCGCACGCTGGCCGGTGAACAGGCGGGCAAAGGCCCGGGTCCGGAAAGCTCGATCCTCAAGATTAAGGGGACCGAAATCCAGCAACGCCTGACCGAGCTCACGCTTGAGGCGGTCGGCAGCTACGGCGCGCCCTATTATCTGGAAGCGGCGAACGACGAAGGATCGAACGAGTACCCGATTGGCCCGGATTACGCCGCCCACTCGGCGGAAACCTATTTCAACATGCGCAAGACTTCGATCTATGGCGGATCGAACGAAATTCAGCGTAATATCATCACCAAAATGATCCTGGGCCTCTAAGGCTCAGGACACCCCCGGGAGAGACTGTAAGTGGACTTCAACTTCACCGAAGAACAGGACATGGTGCGCGACGGATTGTCGCGCATGGTCCGTGAACAATACGATTGGGAGACCCGCAGCAAGGCGATCGCCAGCGAAGCGGGTTGGAGCCCCGAGGTTTGGGCCCAACTTGCCGAATTGGGCATTCTGGGTATGCCTTTCAGCGAAGA
>JBCCKJ010000295.1:0-3383 GCA_039027455.1 Pseudomonadota bacterium
CTCGGTGCAGGAAGTGCGCGAGCGCATAGAGCTCATTCCCGGACGGCTTGAAGAAATCTGGCAGGAAAGCGCGTCCACGGGTACCTCCCCCGATATTGTGGCCGATCGCATGGCGCAGAAACTGATTGGTCGCAGTTAAAGACAAATCGTCTCCAGCAGATGGGCTCTTGAGAAATTTGCGCCCTTGCGAGGGGGCTGCAAGCCACTAAAATAGGGCAAGGCCCCAAGCACGTGCATATTTACGCCAATCCTAAGCGCTTTCTGTCGCTCGCCAGCTGGTTGACGCCTCTCCTGTTCTGGAGCGGTTTGGCGCTGTCGGGCGCGGTTGTCGCCTATGGGCTTTTGCCCGCATTGCCCGGGTGGCTGTCCGATCTTGGCGTGCAAGCGGTGCCGCCCGATCAATTGATGGGAGACACCGTTCGCATCCTCTTCATTCACGTGCCCGCCGCGTGGCTTGGCATGGGAGGATGGACAGGTATTGCGCTGTCCTCTGCGGCTCTTCTGATCTGGAAACATCCGCTGGCCGGTTTGTCCGCGCGTGCGATTGCGGTGCCAGGTCTGGCCTTCACCATCGTGTGCCTCGCTACGGGGTCGATCTGGGGCCGTCCGACCTGGGGTACGTGGTGGGTGTGGGACGGACGGCTCACCAGTATGCTGGTGCTGATGTTCCTCTACATAGGCTATCTCGCGCTCGCGCAGGCGACCGCGCGAGAGGGTGCGTCACCCAGGATCGCTGCGATCTTTGGAATGGTGGGTGCGATCAACATCCCGATCATCAATCGCAGCGTCGTATGGTGGAATTCCCTGCACCAGCCGCCGAGCTTAACGATGGGAGGAAGCGCCTATGAAACCGTTTATCTTGTCCCGCTGCTGGTTTCCACATTAGGATTCAGTCTGCTGTTTGGCGCAATCGTGCTGATGCGGATGCGCGCGCTGGTTGCGCAGCAACAGGTCGAAGCGCGCCTGCGTCGTCGCGCCTTGCAGGATGAGCCCGCTACTCGTGCCGCCACGTCCATGGAGCCAGCCTGATGCGCGAGAGTCTGCCTCAATGGGATTACGTGATCGCCGCCTACGCGATCTTGGTCGTAGTGATTGGCGCTCTTATCGCCTGGAGTTGGTACTCGATGCGTCAGGCTGAGAAGCGGCGCGATGAGGTGAAACGCCGATGAGCACAGCCAACGCCCCGATAAAGGCTAAGCACCAGCGCATGACCCTTGTCGTGTTGGCTCTGCTGGCGATTGTGGCGGCGGGTCTCATCGCCGTATGGGCGCTGCGCAATCAAGCGAACTATTTCTATCTGCCCGAACAAATGGCGCAAACACCGCCCGAAATTGGCCAACCCGTCCGGCTGGGCGGAATGGTTCAAGCGGGATCGCTCGCCACCGAGGCGGACGGTGTGACGGTGAACTTCATCGTCACGGGCAACACCGCCAGCGCCGTGGCTGTGCGCTACAGCGGGATTCTGCCCGACTTGTTCGTCGAGGGGTCGGGCGTTGTGGCGGAAGGCAGCCTCCAAGCCGACGGCACGTTTTTGGCGACCAATCTTCTGGCGAAGCACGATGAGAATTACGTGCCCAAAGAGCTCGAAGGTCTCGAAGCGCACCAATCGCAAGATAAGGTCGCGGAGACCACGGTCGGGATTTGAATAGGGCCGTGCGCGTATGATAGCTGAAATTGGACACGCAGCCCTGTGGCTCGCCGCCGCCTTGGCGGTGCTGCAAATGGTCTCCGGGGCGTTGGCTTTGAGAGCGCCCGTAGGCGAGGCTTCGCCTTTCGCTCTTTACGCGAGGCCCGCTGCGGTGGTGCAGGCGTTCTTTGCGGCGCTAGCTTTTGTCACGTTGCTGTACTCGTTTGCGATCACCGATCTTTCGGTCAAACTGGTCGCGACCAACTCTCACTCGCTGAAGCCGCTCCTTTACAAGCTCACGGGCACGTGGGGGAACCACGAAGGCTCCATGCTTCTTTGGGTGGCGGTGTTGGCGCTGTCCGGCGGTTTGCTTGCTTACGCCGAGCGACGCCTTCCCGAACGCACGATGTCCGCGACGCTGAGCGTGCAGGGTTTCGTAGCGCTGGGTTTTTACGTTTTCCTACTCTTCAGCTCGAACCCGTTTGAGCGTCTGCCCGTGCCCGCCGTGGAAGGGATCGGCCTCAATCCCTTGTTGCAGGATATCGGTCTCGCGATCCACCCTCCCACGCTTTATGTCGGTTATGTCGGCCTTTCTGTTGCATTTAGCCTTGCTATGGGCGCGCTCATCACGAAGCAGGTGAACCCCAACTTCGCCAAGGTGATGCGACCATGGGTGCTGGGCGCATGGGTTTTCCTGACCTTTGGTATCACCGCGGGATCCTATTGGGCGTACTACGAACTGGGCTGGGGCGGCTGGTGGTTCTGGGATCCGGTTGAGAACGCCTCCCTCATGCCATGGCTCGCGGCGACCGCGCTGCTGCACTCGGTGAGCGTGCTGGCCGCGCGTGACGCGCTGCGCACATGGACCATTATGTTGGGTGTGGTCGCGTTTTCGATGAGTATGCTGGGCACGTTCCTCGTGCGGTCGGGCGTCATCACCAGCGTGCATGCCTTTGCCGTGGACCCAGAGCGCGGGACGCTGCTTCTGGTTTTGCTCGGCCTTTACATCGGCGGGAGCCTGACGATCTTTGCCTTGCGCGCCGGTTCGGTCGCGGAAGGCAAGCGGTTCACCGCGTCGAGCCGTGAGGGCGCTTTGGTGTTTAACAACGTGATGCTGTGCGCCATTCTGGCGATTGTCCTGCTCGGCACGCTTTATCCCGTGCTGACTGAAGCGTTTGATGTTCGCGTGTCGGTGGGGCCGCCCTACTTCAACCCGGCGGGCGCGATTTTTGCGGTTCCGATGTTCCTCGTAATGGCGGTGGGGCCACTTTTGCGATGGAAGGATGACAGTCCGGCGCGTGTCCAGCCCGAGCTTGCAATCTTGGGTGGAGTGGCGCTGCTGATCGTCGCACTGGTCGTTTTCATAGGCAACTATCCACCTCTCCCCATTCTGGGTCTGGCGCTGGCGGGTGCTTTGGCCTTAGCGGCTTTGCTGCCTCTTTGGAGGCGCAAGCTCACGCGCGTGCCGACCGCGACGTGGGGCATGGTGCTGGCCCATTTGGGCGTGGCTGTGTCGCTTTTCGGGATGGCGAGCGAGAGCGCTTTTTCGCAAGAACGTCTCGCCGCTGTCAGCCCGGGCGGGGTGGAAACCATCGGCGGCTGGACCGTTCAGCTTGAAAGCGTGGACCCGGTCTCCGGCCCTAATTGGACGGCGATTGAAGCGCGCTTGGCGGTCCGCCGCAGTGAAAATGAGCCGGTCATTCTCGCCCCGCAGGCCCGCAGCTTTTGGGCCCCCCCCCAAGCCACAAGCGAAAGC
>JBCCKJ010000296.1:0-3377 GCA_039027455.1 Pseudomonadota bacterium
ATTCGCGCAACCCTGCCAAAAGAGTCCTGCTTTGCGCGTTTGGGCGGCGATGAATTTGCCTGCACGCTTACCTATGATCCTGCCGCGCCTGAGCGGATCGAGGATCTAGTCATCCGCGTCTACGAAGCGATGTCGAGCCCTTTGAAGACTGAAAATGGCGAAATTGACGTCGCTTTATCAATTGGCATCTCAACCGACTACGACAAGCATGGCTTCAACCCCCTGGTCAAAAGCTCCAACGAGTTAATGCAGTACGCTGACATCGCTATGTATCACGCCAAAAAGCACGGCAAAAACCGTTTCTTTTGGTTTGAGCCTAGCATGGAAAGCGAACTACGGTTCCGCAATCAGATTGAAACGGGGATCCGCCGCGGCTTGGCCGAAGGTGAGTTCGTTCCCTATTACGAGCAGCAAATCGACATCGAAACCGGCGAAATTGTCGGGTTTGAGATGCTAGCACGCTGGCAATCGCCCAATCTCGGTCTCGTCAGCCCAGAGATTTTCATCCCCGTCGCCGAAGAGATGGGCATGATCTCGGACCTATCTGATCAATTGATGGATCAGGCTTTTCAAGACGCTGCTGAATGGGCCGACAACCTGACTCTTTCCATCAACATTTCACCGGTTCAACTGCGCGATCCGTGGTTCGCCCAAAAGCTGCTCAAGCGCTTGGTCGAAGCCCAGTTTCCACCGCACAGACTGGATATCGAGATAACCGAAAGCTGCTTGCACGAGAATATCGGCGTGGTCCGTTCCATGATCACAAGCCTGCGCAACCAAGGTGTGCGAGTGAGTTTGGATGATTTCGGCACCGGCTACTCAAGCCTTGAACAACTGCGCACTCTGCCGTTCGATCGCCTTAAAATCGACCGCGCATTCATCGGCGAACTGGCAAGCCCTGATGGCAACTCGCGTATCGTCGACGCAATTGTTTCGATTGGTCGAGGCCTCGATATGCCGATCACCGCAGAAGGGATTGAGACTGAACAAATCCTTGAAGCGCTTCGCAATATCGGCGACTTGAAAGGTCAGGGCTATCTTTATGGGCAACCCGAACCCGCTCAGGACGTACGCGAGCGTCTCGAAATGCACGGGCTTCTAGGATCGCAGACCGAACGACCAACCGATGGCATTGCAAAAGCCCGGCTGAAAAGCGCGGCGTCACCCGAACGCCGCGATCCTGAAGAGATTCTGCGTCGAGCTCAAGGCTAGTTCGGCCTGCCCAAGCGCGCAGATCGTGTCCCCGATAGACTTTACGGAAGGCTAAAGGGTGCATAGATGCGCCCGCTATGCGTGTACCCTTTGTAAAAATGCATGGTCTTGGAAACGATTTTATCGTTTTGGATGCGCGCGTCCACAACATACCGGAGATGGCACCGCGCACCGCCAAGGTGCTAGCCGATCGCCGTGAGGGTATTGGCTGCGATCAGGTTATCGTCCTGGAGGCTCTCCAAGCGACTGATGCAACGGCCGACTTTCGGATGCGAATCTTCAATTCGGACGGAGGAGAGGTGGAGTCCTGCGGGAACGCTAGCCGCGCGGTCGCTCTGCTCCACGCAAAGCCCGCCCGAGTTTCCACGGCGGGTGGTATTATTGCGCTAGAGCCCACACCTCTGGGCGCCACCGTCGATATGGGGCACCCATGCTTCGAGTGGGATGCGATCCCATTGGCCTATGCGATGGACACATCCGCTATGCCAATGGGATGGGCAACGCTGAGCGCGCCCATGGCGGTCAATGTGGGCAATCCGCACGTCGTTTTCTTTGTGGAAGACGCCAGCGTTATTGACCTAGAAGGGCTAGGCCCAGTCATTGAAAAAGACCCGGTGTTCCCGCAAGAGGTCAACGTCAACGTTGCCCACATAGTTGGCGATGATCACGTGGTACTGCGCGTCTGGGAACGCGGCGCGGGTCTGACGCGTGCCTGCGGAACGGGCGCGTGCGCCACCGCCGTTGCAGCTATTTTAAAGGGTCTTGTCGAGAGCCCCGTTAGAGTGAGTCTGCCCGGAGGCGATCTGGAAATCGAGTGGCGGCGCGGTGACCCAGTGCGTATGTCCGGACCGGCTAAAGAAGCCTATCGCGGTGAATTCGAATGGGACGACTACGCATGAGCGCACCTTCCCAATTGAAGGCCCCTTCGCCTTTGAAAGCCACGCCCGAAGTTATCTCACTCGGTTGCCGACTGAACATATCCGAAAGCGAACGGATGAAGGCGATGCTGACGGACGCTGGCGATGTCGTCGTGGTCAATTCCTGCGCCGTCACCTCCGAAGCGGTGCGTCAGACGCGGCAAGCGATCCGCCGCGCGCGCCGCGATCGGCCCGACGCGCGCTTGATAGTGACAGGGTGCGCAGCCGATATTGAGCGCGACGCGATCGCTGCCATGCCCGAAGTGGACGGTTTGATCGCCAACGAGTCAAAGCTTGATCCACGCGCTTGGAACGCGCCAACGCCCGAAGCTCCCTTGCCTCCAACCCGCACCCGAGCGTTTGTCGCGGTGCAAAACGGATGCGATCACGCCTGCACTTTTTGCGTCATTCCCCAAGGGCGCGGGGTCAGCCGATCGCTTCAAATTTCACAAGCGCTGGAGCAAGTGGCAAAACACCTTGATGAAGGCGCAAAAGAAGTCGTGCTCACCGGCGTCGATCTGACCAGTTGGGGGCAAGACTTCCCTCGGCCAAGCGGCCTTGGTGAGCTTGTTGAGGCGATCCTGCATGCCTTTCCAACCCTTGGACGGCTGCGCCTATCTTCGGTTGACGGCGTGGAGATTGACAAAAAGCTCTTCGACCTCATTGCGAACGAGACGCGCGTCATGCCGCATTTGCATTTGTCGCTTCAGCATGGGCATGACTTGATACTCAAGCGGATGAAAAGGCGGCACCTTCGGGAGGACGCGGTTGATCTCGTATCGCGTCTAAGATCGGCTCGGCCCGAGATCGCCGTGGGCGCCGATCTGATCGCTGGCTTCCCAACCGAAACGGAAGAGCATCACGCAGCCAATCTCTCGATCATTGAAGCGCTCGATATCGTTCATGGCCATATCTTCCCCTATTCGCCCCGCCCCGGCACGCCAGCCGCGCGCATGCCGCAACTGGATCGTGGTGTCATCAAAGCCCGCGCAGCGGATCTTCGCGGCGCTGTCGCAAAGCGTCGTTCGGCTTGGCTCGAAGGTTTTGTGGGTGAGGCGGTGAGTGTGCTCGCAGAACGCGATGGCACAGGCTATGCGCCCTCTTACGCCCGCGTAGCGCTGCCTGATAGCGCGCGCCCGGGCGAGATCGTGAATATCGAGATACACAAAGTGGACGGAGGTCTCCTTCGGTGAGTGAAGGACAAACAAGCTGGAGCGACAAGCTCCTCGGCGGCTTTCGCAAGACCTC
>JBCCKJ010000297.1:0-3376 GCA_039027455.1 Pseudomonadota bacterium
GGGTCGCCCCACATGACGAGAGAGGGAGCAAAATGCTTGCCTTTGGGCATCATTTGACCTGCGAGCCTCTTGATCAAATCCTCCCTTGTCAGGAAGGGATCCTTCGCGGCGGTCTCGGGCTCTTCTTTATCGGCCATAGGTAAATCAACAGGTTCTGAGTGGGTTTATCGGTTACTGCCCCTAATCACTCTGGCTTGCAACAGGTGCTATCCTGCAAGCTTCCCGCGTTCAGAAATCCGAACCTCAATACATCGCATCGATGCGCTCCTGATATCGGTCGCGGATCTTGTGACGCCTAATCTTCATGCTTGGCGTCATCTCTTCGTTTTCGATCGCGAAGGCTTCGTCGGCGAATTCGAATTTGCGGACCTTTTCGATCACTGAGAGATCTTTGTTCGTACGGTCCACTGCCGCGCGGACGGCTTTTCGGAATTCGGGCCAGTCTTGCAGCGCTTTCAGGTCGAACTTCTGGTTGTTGGCGCGCGCCCATTCGAGCGCCCATTCCGCGTCGGGCACGATCAGGCCGACGACGTAGGGCCGCTTGTCCCCGCTCACCATCGCCTGCGCGATTTCGGGTTGCAGCGTCAGCATGCCTTCAATCTTTTGCGGCGCGACGTTGTCGCCCTTGTCGTTGACGATCATGTCCTTCTTGCGGTCGGTGATGACGATCCGGCCTTTGTGGTCGAGGTGGCCGATATCGCCGGTGTGGAGCCAGCCATCCTTGATCGTCCGCGCAGTCTCGGCGTCGTTGCGCCAATAGCCGTGCATCACCAATTCGCCGCGACACAGGATTTCGCCGTCGTCCGCGATCTTGATTTCGACCCCGCGCAGGGGCGGGCCAACGGTGTCCATCTTGAGGCCGACCGCCGGGCGGTTGCAGCTGATGACCGGGCCGCTTTCGGTCTGGCCATAGCCCTGAAGCATGGTGAGCCCCATCGCTTCGAAGAAATTGCCGACATCGGGGTTGAGCGGTGCGCCGCCAGAGACCATCGCCTTGATCCGCCCGCCGAACTTGGCGCGGATTTTGGGGCGCAGGGCCTTTTCGATCACAAGGTCCATCGGCTTATCGCGCTTGCGCGTTTTGCCCTCTCGGCTTTTGTCGGCGATCTTGATCGCGCTGCCGAGCAGGAAGTTGGCGACTTTGCCCTGCTTCTCGATCTGTTTCATGATCCGCGTGCGCAAAACCTCGAAGAGGCGCGGCACCACTACCATGATGGTTGGCTGGGTTTCCTCGATGTTGGAAGCCAGTTTCTCGAGGCCTTCCGAATAATAGATCTCCGCTTCTACCGCGATGGGCAGATAGAGCCCGCCTGTGTGTTCATAGGCGTGGCTGAGCGGGAGGAAGGAAAGGAACCGTTCGTTCTCGACGCCGAAATCGTTGAGGAGGACTTCGGCGGCTCCAGCCACGTTGCACAAGATCGCGCCGTGGTGTTGCATGACGCCGCGTGGCGCGCCGCCGGTGCCGCTGGTGTAGATCAGGCAGGCGGTGTCGGTCCGCGCAATGCCTGCAATCCGCGCGGCGACCGCGGTGCGCGCTGCGGCGGCGTCGCCCTCCACCATCGTGTTCCAGCTGTGGTAGGCGAAGCCCGGCGATTGCTGGCGCTTCAGGTCTTCAATGCCGATCACATGATCGACGATTCCCGTACGTCCGATGGCGCCGACCACGGGGCCCAGCAGCTTTTCGGTCGACACGATAACCGCGCGCGCGCCCGAATTGTCGAGGATATGCGCGTGATCGCGCTCGGTGTTGGTGATGTAGGTCGGAACAGAGATGCAGCCCGCCGCCATTATGGCGATGTCGGCGATGCACCATTCGGGGCGGTTCTCCGAAACGAGCGCCACCCGGTCGCCTTCATGAAGGCCAATCGCGCGAAGGGCCTCAGCCATCAGGCACACCTGATCTGCGGCTTCGGCCCAGCTGATTGTGCTCCATTCTCCATCAAGCTTTTGACCCAGAAACGGTACGTCGCTCTTGGCCTCGGCGCGCGTCAGGAACAGCTCGACAAGGTTTTGAGCGCTGTCGATGTCCTGCAGGATCCGGTGATCATCCGGATTTACAACAGGGCTTTCGGAAAAATGCGTTTGCGGCGCGTGCACGGGGCGGTGGCTCCTCTGCTCCGGGGGTGTGCGATGTCGCTCTTTGAGCGTTAGCCCCTTAAATTAGGCCGAGTTGCACCCTCGGGCAAGCGTTTGGACGCTTAGTCCCTGTCGACAGAAAGACACTTCCAATTACAAATCAGACGCTTGGGCTGATGATCATTCGTAAGCGAGCTTGGGTTCAATGCGTGGATCGCGGGCCACTTCCCATGTCACCGCGCCGGTTTTGTCGGTGACTCGACGCAGCGCGTTGGCCTTTAAGGGAAGGCCTGCGCCACGAATCCGCGTGTGGCCCAGCGCCTTGAATTCGTCTTGCATGCCTTCGAGAAAGCTGCCTTCTTCGTAGATGACGGACGGGCCGAACGCCATAATGATCGGCAGGGCGACGGCTTCGTTGGCGTTGAGGCCAAAGTCGACCACGCCGATGATTGAACGCGCGGTTTGGACCGGGATGGTGGGGCCACCGGCCGCGCCGACGACCAGCGCAACCTCGCCTTTATCATCAAAGACAATCGTGGGCGCCATCGACGAGCGCGGGCGCTTGCCGCCTTCGACCCGGTTGGCGACCGGTTTCCCGTCGCTTTCAGGTCGGCTGCTGAAGTCGGTGAGCTCGTTGTTGAGGTAGAACCCTTCAAAGAAGAGGCCCGAGCCGAACGCCCCCTCGATGGTCGAAGTGTAGCTGACCGCGTTGCCATCCTTGTCGACGACGGAGAAGTGCGTGGTGCCTTGCTCATAAAGACGGTCACCCGGCGCCATGGCCACTTGCACGCCTTGCGGCTCGCCGGGCTTGGCCTGGGGTAGAGCGGTATCAGGGCTGATCAAAGCGCTGCGCTCCGCCAGATAGGCGGGGCCCACCAGCCCCGTGACCGGGACCGGCACGAAGTCGGCGTCTCCGATATACAACCCGCGATCCGCGTAGGCGAGGCGCTGTGATTCAAGGAACAGGTGCCAGAAGGTTGCGCTGTCAGGGCCGAGCGCTGCGAGATCAAACCGCTCCAGCTGGCCGAGCATTTGCGCGACCGCAACGCCGCCCGAGGAGGGCGGGCCCATGCCGCACACTTTGTAGGTGCGATACCGCCCGCACACCGGATCGCGCAGCTTGGCGACGTACGCGTCGATATCGGCTTCGGTCATGCGTCCGTCTTGCGGGGTCTCCGTAGCGATGTAGTTCGCCAGCCTCTCTGCCATCACGAAATAGAGATAGCGTGGACCGGCGGAAGAGAGCGATTCCAGCGTGCGCGCGAAGTTGGGGTTCGTGATGGTGGCGCCAATGGGCAAA
>JBCCKJ010000298.1:0-3341 GCA_039027455.1 Pseudomonadota bacterium
AGAGCGCGCCGACGCCCCGACGCCATCACATCAATCATTGGCAAGACGAAGCTCGCCGTCTTACCCGTCCCGGTTTGGGCGATCCCGATAATGTCCCGCATCATCAGAACGGCAGGGATGGCCTGTGCCTGAATGGGAGTCGGCTCAGAATACCCCGCGTCCTCGACAGCGGAAAGCAATTCAGGTGAGAGGCCGAGATCGGCGAAAGTCATGCTTAGGTCTGTGCTTTTTCGGATTGGCGGTAAGCGGCGCTCACTCGCGGTTCGCTCTACTTGAAAGAGCTACATGCGCGTTAGACGATTGCCAAACGCGCCGCCCCTTTGTGCAAACGGGCCTGAAAAGTCAAGAAATCGCGCCCCTTCGGCCAAGGGCAGCTCTGAAAGTCTGCGCCGTACTAGAGGAAGAACGCGCCGAGCGGACCTATTCGTCCAACTCTTCAAGCTCCATCATGCGCTTGATATTACAGCGCGCGCCATTGCGAGACTTTAGGATATCACGCGACACGCATAGCTTTCCATCCTCGTTGGGTTCGACGTAAAACCCGGAGTAGAAGTCTCGCGCGCGGCAGGCTTTTTCAAGGTTGATGCTCAAGATATCAGCGTCGCGCATAAAGAGAAGCAGACGGTTTCCACTGCCCGTCTCGACGCCAGCGATCTGCTGAATCTCAACACAACGAGTCGAATCGCGCTCTTCGTAGCGTGTCACCGGAGCGCGAACTGGCAGTTGCGCCAGCATATTGCGCCGGTCGCTCACACGCCGCGGCGCAATTCGGATGATAACGCGCTGCTCAATACGCATCTGACCAAAGACAAGCGAGTTCACAAACGCCTCAAACGTTCCGGTCTTAGCGGCGCTTGCTTTCGTAGCCGATGCGCGCGGCGCCTTGGCCTTATCCGAGTGCGAGGCGTCTTCAATCACAGCTTCAGGGAGATATTGATCCGAAGATGGCGCGTCGGTCCAAGCCATGGGCAATACCATGGCAAAGGGCGCAATAAACTCGGCAAAGCTGGGCATAGGCGCCAGCAAACCTCCCGATAATTCCCGTCCGATAAGCAGGCGGGACTAGCATTGGCGATTGAACAGCGGCTTAACTCGCCTAGGTTCTGACGCAATACAGATCGCCCAAACTGGTCTTTCCCGCCTGAATTGTGGCATAGGTGCAACAATGACAACGCAGGTTCTCTCAACAACGCAGCCTTTTCTCGATGCCCTTTCCAAGCAGCTCGGGCCGAAAGGGTTCACGCAGGATCCCGACTTGGTGCAGCCGTGGTTGACCGATTGGCGCGGACGCTACACCGGGCGCGCGATTGGCCTCGCCTCACCCGCAAACACAAACGAGGTGAGCGCTGTGATGAAGCTGTGCGACGCCTTCGGCATTCCGATTGTGCCGCAAGGTGGCAACAGCGGTATGGCTGGCGGCGCCACGCCCGATGAGAGCGGCGAAGCCCTAGTCCTGTCGCTGCGGCGCATGAACTGCATTCGCCATATAGACACCGATGCCGGACAGATCGTGTGCGAAGCGGGTGTTATTCTTCAAACCCTGCATGAGGCGGCCGAAGCCGAAGGGCTGCGTTTTCCCCTAACACTTGGCGGAAAAGGATCGGCTACAATCGGCGGGCTCATCTCCACAAACGCAGGCGGCACACAGGTGTTGCGCTATGGCACGATGCGCGCGCAAGTTCTTGGCATTGAGGCGGTTCTGGCGGATGGAAGCGTCTTTGACGGTTTGACCGCGCTCAGGAAAGACAATCGCGGGTTTGATCTCAAACAACTCATGATCGGTTCGGAGGGGACGCTTGGGATTGTCACCGCGGCTACCCTTCGCCTTTTGCCCGCTACGAAATCGCGCGTGACCGCATGGGTCGGACTGTCGAGCGTTCTCGACGCGCGCACACTTTTGCGACAGGCCGACAAGACTCTGGGAGACGCGCTGGAGGGATTTGAGATCGTTCCAGCACACTGCCTCGACAGCGTGCTGGCGCATCTGCCCGATACGCGTGCGCCCTTGACGCAAAAGCACACCTGGAACGCGCTGCTCGAATGCACGTCGCCCGCGGAGGACGCGCAAGCCTTGCAAGAACGGCTCGAGATCGTCTTGGCCGACGCGCTTGAAAGTGATCTCATCCACGACGCGGTGATTGCGGCGAACGAGGCACAAGCGGAACAGTTTTGGACCCTGCGAGATTCGATTTCCCCAGCCGAACGCGCGATCGGCCCCGCGATGCAACACGATATCTCAGTGCCGGTGGAACGCATGCCCGAATTCATCCTGGCCGCGATCCCACTTATTGAGGGCGAGTTTCCCGGAACAACCGGGGCCGCGTTTGGGCATCTTGGAGACGGCAACGTACATTTCCATGTTCTCGCCCCTGAAGGCGCAGTTCCCGGCGAATGGGAAGTTGAGATGGGCAAGCGGATTAGCGCACGAGTCTACGACCTCGTGACCGACTGGGGTGGCTCGATCAGCGCGGAGCACGGCATCGGGCAGATGAAAGTGGATGAATTGGGGCGTCTGGGCGACCCGACCTCGCTGAGCATGATGCGCGCGATCAAAGGCGCGCTTGATCCAAAAGGCCTGCTCAACCCCGGCAAATTGGTGCCTGATCTCTAAAACCGTTTAGATACACCGCACATCGCGGACCCTCCGCTTGCGCGAAAGCGCGATCCCGCCTAAGGCGCGCGGCGAGCGGTGACCTAGGGTACAGAGCGAAGCGAGGCTTTGTTCTTGCCTAGGCAACATCCAAGACAATTCGCAGACACTTTTCCAGACCATTCGGAGACACTTCATGGCCAGCGCGCCGCAACAGCCGCAACTCCCGCTGTTCTACAATGAGCTAGCGCCTCTCAACAGCCAAGATCATGGCGATTTCAAAGTCGGAACTTTTGAAGACGCGAGCTTTTTGGCTGAGACGCACGCGATCCCGTTGACGGTTGACGAGTTTATTGACGCTCAGCGCAATTACCCGATCGTCTTCACCGCAGGCGAGAACCCCCTGCCCATCGCGCTGTTCGGCCTGAATGAAGGTGTGAACACCTTTGTGGGCGAAGACTCGAAGCTTCTGCCGGATGTTTACGTCCCCGCGTACATTCGCCGTTACCCTTTTATCCTGGCAAAGCTGAAGCCTGACACGGATGACATGTCGCTCTGCTTTGATCCGACCTCTGGCGTGGTTGGTAAGCGCGACGAAGGCCAGGCATTGTTCGACGGTGAGAAGAAGCCGACCGAGTATACGAACGGCGTCCTCGAGTTCTGTCGCAAGTTCGAAGAATCCGGGCAGCGCACCCGCGCTTTCCTCGAAGAACTTAAGAAACTCGACATCCTCATGGATGGTGAGATTGCC
>JBCCKJ010000299.1:0-3330 GCA_039027455.1 Pseudomonadota bacterium
GCGTCGGCTTCGGCCTTAGCTTGGCTTTCCTCGCGCGATTTGTTCTGAACCGCGATCTGCTGTTCCTGCCGTGCGATTTCGAGCGCGCGGACCTGATCAATCCGGGCTTCCTCAACCGCGCGATCGGCTTCGATCTGCTGGCTGTCGACTTCCTTCTTGGCTTGGATACGCGCGGCTTCCGCCTCGCGCTCGCGCATGGCCTGCTCGCTGGCGATTTCCGCCGATTGCGAGGCGCGTCGGATTTCGACTTCCCGCTCTTGAGCGAGACGCGCGTATTCCTTGTCACGGCCAATCTCGAAGCTGCGACTGTCGGCTTCGAGGTTTTTCGTCTCCATCTGGACGCGCGTGTCCTGCTCGATATCGTTGCGCAGTTTCTTGCGCGCTTCGATCTGCTCGGTGAGCTTGGTCAGACCTTCGGCGTCAAACGCGTTATTGGCGTTGAAGTGCTCGATGCTCGTCTGGTCCAAGCCAGTCAGCGAAACCGATTCGAGTTCCAGGCCGTTCATCGCCAGATCGTTGGAGGACACTTGCTGCACCTTCTGGACGAAGTCGGCGCGTTGCTCGTGCAGCTCGTTCATGCTCATACCGGCCGCGACCGAGCGCAGCGCGTCGACGAATTTGCCCTCGACAAGGTCCTTGAGCATATCGGGCTGCATCGTGCGCATGCCCAGCGTTTGCGCGGCCATGGCGATGGCGCCCGCATCGGGGCGCACGCGGACGTAGAATTCCGCCTTCACGTCGATCCGCAGGCGGTCGAGCGTGATGAGCGCTTCGGTGTCCTTGCGCACGACGCTGAGCACCAGCGTGTTCATGTTGACCGGCATGGTCTCGTGAAACACCGGGAAGACCAGCGCGCCGCCATTCATGACGACTTTCTCGCCGCCCACGCCGGTGCGGACAAAGGCGGTTTCCTTCGAGGCGCGGCGGTATAGCGTGGTGAGGAAGACGAAGATCCCCACAACGAAGATCACGATGATCCCACCCCAAATTCCAATCTCAATCAGCGTTTCCATGATTTCTCCTATGTTTCTGTTGTATCCCGGTGCGGTCGGACCGACGAGGTTTCGGGGCCTCGCTCTGAATAGGCTTTAGTCCAGCTGCAGCTTCGGGCTTTCGTAGTGAACGGCGTAAAAGGTCTCTCCCTCGCGGCGAACCAAAAGGACGGTGTCGCCCTGGCTCATCGTCGCATCAGGATCATGCGGTTCGACCATGACAAAATGAGGATGTCCGAACACATCGATCACCTTGCTGCGCGCCGGCGATCCACGTTTGGCGGTGCCAATCTGGATTTCCGCGTCGCGCCGCACCAGCGTGTCGAGCGTGACGGCGCTCGTCTCATCCTGCGGAAGCAGGCGAGCCAGTGGGCGGGTAAGCGCGCCGTTAATGGGCAGCGCCGCGGCGGCGGCCAGCAGGGCTGCAACGGCCGCATCCAGCGGAATGCCAATCAGCGCCACCGCCAGCGCCTGACCCGAAACGCCTATGGCTGCGAACACGAACATCAACAGCATCAGCCAGATCAGGAACGGCACTTTGCCAAGACCCAGAAGGCTAAACACCCCTTCAAGCCAGCCAGAACTGATCGCAGCGTCTGGGTCCACATCGATTTCGATGTCCGCATCGGCATCGAAAACATCACCAAGGCCAACTATTTGAGCAAGGCTTATAAGTACAAGAGCAATCAAAGCGATCAAAAAGGGCAGGTTATATTCAGCGAGTAAAGTCATCGTATTCCGCCCACAGATGGGGCTGCTGCGCTTTTCGCAACATCCTTTCTTCCATTTTTTGCCATGGTCCGGTTGTTAGCACATGTTGTTCCGATTTGGAAGAAAAATCGAAATCATTTCCTTTAATTGTGGCATGTTATTCGATTTTATCAAAGCCTAGCTGTGTCATTGCGAACGCCTTAAGCCGCAGCGACTCGCTCAGCGGGCTGACCCCGCGTTTCCTACTCGCAAACCGAACGATAAACGGGTGGCTATGAGCTTTGGCCGAACCACCCTTCACGACTTTCCAACAACGCCTTTTGGCAAGAGCTTCAAAGAACGCCACTTTTTGGTCTTAGGACCGTGGTCCATGTGGTCCATGTCTCCCCGAACCGCCGGCCCATCAGGCGGGCTTGATGCGCAAAGGAAGCGTCTTAAGCCCGCCAACAAAGGTGCTCGTCGCCCGCGCCGGCTCGCCCGCGAGTTCGACGGTCTCAATTCGGTCAAGCAGCTCCTCGAACAGGATACGCATCTCCAGCCGCGCCAGGTGCAGGCCAAGGCATTGGTGGGCGCCCGCTCCAAAGGCGAGATGGCGATTGGGAGAGCGCGCCGCGTCGAAGCGCCGTGGGTCCTCGAACTGTTCGGGATCGTGGTTAGCGCTGACATAGTTGATCATCATCCAGTCGCCCTTGCGGATGAGCTGGCCGCCCATCTCCACGTCCTCAGCAGCGGTGCGCATGAAGTGCTGCACAGGGCTGGTCCAGCGGATCGCCTCTTCAACGATGCCCGGCAAGAGCGTCTGATCTTCGCGCACGCGCGCCCATTGCTCTGGGTCTTGAGCCAGCGCCTGCATCGCACCGGCGGTCGAAGCGCTTGTCGTGTCATGTCCGGCGGTCGCGACGATAATGTAGTAGCCCGCCATGTCGCGCGGCGGCAGCGGCTCACCATCGACCAAGGCGTTGGCGATGACACTCGCCACATCATCGGTGGGATTAGCTCGGCGCTCTTCTGCGAGCGCGGCGAAGTAATCCTCGAAGCTTTTGACCGCCCCGGCCACCAGCTGGACGACCTGCTCGGGCGTCATCTGATCCATGCCGGTGCCTGAGAGGTCCTTGTCCTGCCCGCCAAACATCTGCTGGGTCAGCATCATCATGCGCGGCTCATCTTCGGGCGGCACGCCGAGTATCTGCATCACCACATGCAGCGGGTAAGGCCCCGAGACCGCCTTAACGAAGTCAAGCTCTGGCCCTTGTTCGATCATCGCGTCGACGGTGCGCTCGGCCAAGGCGCGGATCTCGTCCTCAATCTGCTTGAGGTTGCGCGGCATGAACCAGTCTTGCGTGAGCTTACGATACTTCGGGTGCACCGGGGCGTCGAAAACGACCAGCGAATCCACCAGCATGTTCGAACCCGTCGCCTTGCGGCTGAATTCGATCGCCTCGGTTAGGCTGAAGACTACCGGCTTGGGATTGTTGAGGAAGGTCGCGTTGTCCTTCGAAATCCGCATCACATCGTCATACCGGCTGATAAACCAGAAAGGCTCAAACAGGCCCGGATCTTCGGGAATGACCTTGGCAACAGGCATCGTGTCACGAATATGATCGAACGTATCGAGCAACCCATCCCA
>JBCCKJ010000300.1:0-3324 GCA_039027455.1 Pseudomonadota bacterium
GGGCCCGTTACGCGATTGATCTCATCGTCGGTCGGCGGGTTGGCGGCGAGGTCTTTGGCGATACGATCGGCTTCGGCAAAGAACAGCGGAAGAATATCAGGTTCGATCTGCGCAATAGCGGTGATCGTGCCACCCGCTTCTAGGTCCGTTGGCCAATCCAGATAGACTTGCGGCGAATAGGCCGCGCCCGCCTCTTCGCGCAGCGCGTCGAGCAGACGATTGTTGAAGATTTGCGTGAGAATTTCGATCTGGCGCGATTCGCGCAGAGCGCGCACCCCGCCACCACTTTCCCAAACCACCACCGCGGCGGCTTGGTTGGCATCGCCCCGGTGTTTCAGAACGGTCGGTAACGGTTCGGGCGCCGGAAATCCGGGCACGCGTTGCGCAATATCTGTTGATATGGCTCCGGCGGGCTCGAGCGCGCCAAACGTTTCGGCCAGTTTGGCAATGATCGCTTCTTTATCGAACTGTCCAAAGATAAGGACTTCGACCGGGCCTTGGGTCAGAAGGGGCTCCCAAACCTCGCGAAAGCCTTCGGGCGTTGCCTCTTTCAGCGTTTGAGGATCAGGCGTCTCGAAGCGCGGATCACGATCCGTCACCAGATATGTCATGTCCCGGCCAATCACTCCGCCCGGGCTTGTTGCGTAGGTGTTGTAGGCCAGTTCCAGAGCAGCTTTTGATCGCATCACAGGTTCCGGATCCCAACGCGGCATGCCCAGCTTGGCGGCGAACAGATAGAGCTGATCCTCCACATCGGCGGAGCGCGTCTGCGCCGTTAGGGTGAACACGGCGTCGTCGATTGCAAACTCAAAGCCAAGCTTGCGTCCAGTGGCTAACCGATCCAGCTCATTCTGGCCCAGTTCTCCAATGCCCGATCCTACAAGCGCCGCTTGGCCCAGTGTCGCGTATACCGCGCTATCCGCGTCGAACGCGCGATACCCGGCCCCAAAGCGGACCCTTACGGTAACGCGCCCCGGCTCTGCGTCGTTCGCCCAGAGCAGCGCGCGGACGCCGTTGGAGAAGTTCACTTGCTCCACTTCCAAGATGCCGATCGGCTCGCGGCTCATAACCGTCCCCGGCTCGCCCATGGGCGGCAGATCGTCGAACTTGATCGACTGCGCGGCGAGCCTCGCAGTCGAATCGACAGCGACTTCGGTCGCCAGCGCCAGACGCAAAGCGTCTGTATCGGCCTCTCCCGACTGTGGGGTTACGTAAACGGAGCGCACAACGTCGCCCTCAAACAAAGCCTTGGTCCGAGCGAGCACTTCATCCGGAGTCAGGCGGTCCGCCATGCCCGCAAAGACATCTCGCACAACTTCAGGTGAAGCGACGGTCTCTCGGATATCGACCGCGTTGACGATGTTATCCGCCAGCCGCGACCCGGCCTGAACGCTTTCCTGCTCCACGCCGTTTTCGAACACCACCGCGTATTCAGCGGCCTCGCGATCAATCTCTTCCTGCGTGGGAGGGTTAGCAATCGCGTCGGCGATCACGCTGCGCACATCGGCCAAAGCGGCCTGCCAGTCATCGCTGAGCGGGGCAAAACTGACGAAGGTCGCATCGGTGGAACGCGAGATATCGTCTTGGCCGACCGTGGCGTAAAGATAGCTTCCCCCACCTCGCGCGCGCGCTTCAAGACGGCGATTGATGATCGACTGTGCCAAGGAGTCCAGCAGCAGACCCTCGTTGTAGACAATAGTATCCTGAACTTGCCTCCACGGGCGCATGATCGCGTAGGTAAGGTTGCGCGGAAGATCGGCTTCGACCGCGACCGCCATCTCCCCAATAGGCCAGCCTGTCCCCGCTGCTTCGATCGTATCTTCCGGAGCAACCGGATCACCGAAGTCGGGCGTAGTGGCAGCATCGCCCCGCCCTTCCCAATCGCCAAACCATTCTTCGACCAGGCCAGCCAACACTTCAGGCTCCTGATCGCCGGCGACAACGACGACCGTGTTTTCTGGGCGATACCAACGGCGGTGGAACTCCGCGAGTTTATCGCCCGTGGCCGCTTCAAGCGTTTCAAGTATACCGATGGGATTGCGCGTCGAAAGCCGTTGCCCCGCAAAGAATGTTCGCCGCGTCAGGGTGGCCACCCGTTCAGATGCACCGCCGCGGTCGCGCTTTTCCGCAAGGACGATAGGCAACTCGGCGTTGACGTTTGCGTCGTTCAACACCGGTTCGCGGATCATGCCCGAAAGGTATTTGAAGCCTTCGACCAGTTTGGCGCGGTCCGCGTTCGGAAGATCAATCTTGTAAGCCGTGTGGGTCGGGCTGGTTTCGGCGTTGGCGTCGCTACCAAAGGTCGCACCGAGGCGTTGCCAGGCTGCAATCGCCTCCGCTTGTCCGAGATACTTACTTTCACGAAACAGCAGGTGTTCCAAGAGATGCGCGTAGCCTTGCTCGAAGTCACGCTCATGCAAGGAACCGGCGTCCACCCGCACCCGAATAGAGACTTGCCCGGGCGGCACCCGATTGCGTCGCACCGCGTAGCGCAATCCGTTGTCCATCTCCCCGAACAGCCATTGGCGGTCCACCGGGACATCGCTGCCGCGATACAGCCAAGGAACCTCATCGCCCGTTTGCAGCGCTTGCGGCGCACGGATCGGGATTTCCTCTGGTGGCGCTGGAGCGGCGGCCTCTTGCGCGAAGGAAGGGACAGCCAACCCGAGAGGAACGGCTATCAGAGAAAAGGCGCAGAGGGCGCGGGAGAAGAACTTCATGGCGCTTATCTATAAAGCGCGAAGGACTGAAGGGATAGTGAACGTATCGCTTATTCTCACCGCTTGCTCTTGACCATGCACGCACCTATATTTTGACGATGTTTATCGAAACAGAAACGACCCCTAACCCCTCCAGCCTCAAATTCCTGCCAGGCCGAGCCGTTATGACCACGGGAACACGCGAATTCGCGTCGTTTGAGGCCGCCGAGGCAAGCCCGCTGGCGCAAGCGATTTTTGACACGGGCGAGGTGGTGAACGTCTTTTTCGGCTACGACTTCGTTACAGTAACCGCCGCACCCGGCTCTGATTGGAGCGCTCTGAAGCCCGAAGTCACCGCCATCTTGCTGGATCACTTCGTCTCCGAAGCGCCCCTTTTTGCTGGCGGCTCCGCCGATGGAATCAACGTTCCAGGCGAAGACGACGGCCTGATGGTAGAGGACCGCGCCGAAGACGCCGAGATCATCGCGAACATTCACGAATTGCTGGAAACCCGAGTCCGCCCTGCTGTGGCGAGCGATGGGGGCGATATCGCCTATCGCGGTTTCCAGGACGGGGTGGTTTACCTCTCCCTACAAGGCGCCTGCGCTGGATGCCCGTCAAGCAC
>JBCCKJ010000301.1:0-3295 GCA_039027455.1 Pseudomonadota bacterium
CTTGTTGTTACCATTGGATCGCAGCGCATCGACGCCTCGATCCGCACCCGTTTGAATTCTCTTGCACAAGCCATGAAGGCTTAAAGGACCAAAAGCATGGAAATCCGCGCCGCAGAAATCTCCAAGGTCATTAAGGACCAGATTGCCAATTTCGGCACCGAAGCTGAAGTCAGCGAAGTGGGCACCGTTTTGAGCGTGGGAGACGGCATCGCCCGCATCCACGGCCTCGACAAAGTGCAGGCCGGTGAGATGGTGGAATTCGCCAACGGTGTTCAGGGCATGGCCTTGAACCTGGAAGCCGACAATGTCGGCGTCGTGATCTTCGGCTCGGACGCCGAGATCAAAGAAGGCGACACCGTCAAGCGCACCGAAACCATTGTGGACGTGCCGGTGGGCAAGGGCCTGCTGGGCCGCGTTGTCGACGCTCTGGGCAATCCGATCGATGGCAAGGGCCCGATCGAAGCGACCGAGCGCCAGCGTGTGGAAGTCAAAGCGCCCGGCATCATCCCGCGCGAATCCGTCAGCGAGCCGGTGCAAACCGGCCTCAAAGCGATTGACGCTCTCGTGCCAGTGGGCCGTGGTCAGCGCGAACTGATCATTGGTGACCGTCAGACCGGCAAGACCGCCGTCGCGATTGACACCTTCATCAACCAGAAGCCAGTCAACGAAGGCGACGACGAGAAGAAGAAGCTCTACTGCGTCTATGTCGCGGTGGGTCAAAAGCGTTCGACCGTTGCTCAGATCGTGAAGCAACTCGAAGAGAACGGCGCGATGGAATACTCCATCGTTGTCGCCGCGACCGCATCGGAGCCCGCCCCGCTTCAGTACCTCGCGCCCTACACCGGCTGCGCCATGGGTGAGTATTTCCGCGACAACGGCATGCACGCCGTGATCGTCTACGACGACCTTTCGAAGCAGGCTGTCGCCTATCGTCAGATGTCGCTGCTGCTGCGTCGTCCTCCGGGCCGCGAAGCCTATCCGGGCGACGTGTTCTATCTCCACAGCCGTCTGTTGGAGCGCGCGGCGAAGATGAACGAGGAAAACGGCCACGGCTCGCTCACGGCCCTTCCGATCATCGAAACGCAGGCGGGCGACGTGTCGGCCTACATTCCGACCAACGTGATCTCGATCACCGACGGCCAGATCTTCCTCGAAACCGACCTGTTCTATCAGGGTATCCGCCCGGCGATTAACGTCGGCCTTTCGGTCAGCCGTGTGGGCGGTTCAGCCCAGACCAAGGCTATGAAGAAGGTTTCGGGCTCGATGAAGCTCGACCTCGCGCAGTATCGCGAAATGGCCGCGTTTGCGCAGTTCGGTTCGGACCTTGATGCAGCCACGCAAAAGCTGCTCAACCGCGGCGCGCGCCTGACTGAGCTGTTGAAACAGGCCCAGTTCTCACCCATGCCGTTTGAAGAGCAGACGGTTTCGATCTTCGCGGGCACCAACGGCTATGTCGACGCCGTCGATGTGAACCGCGTGGGCGAATACGAAGAGCAGATGCTCGCGTTTATCCGCGCCAACCACGCTGACATCCTCGACGACATCCGCGAAACGAAGAAGTTCGAAGGCGACATCAAGGACCGCACCGTTGCGGCTCTCGACACCTTCGCCAAGCAGTTCGCCTAGTGGTTCAGCGTGTGCTCCGGATCGAAAGGGATGGCACGCTCATCCTCGACGGAGCAAACGTAACACTGGCGGAATACGAAGAGGTTTTGAAAGAGGATCAGAAGCAAGGGGACTCCACACCGATCGAGGTTCATCTCTCGATTTTCACGGATGCAAAGTCTCCGACAGGGCAAGTCTTTGAAGCGCTCATGGAATTGAGCGACAGATATGACCACCCTACGGCGATGATGATGGGAAAAGTTAAGTAACCGAAATGCCCTCACTCAAGGAACTCAAAGGTCGGATCAACTCGGTCAAGTCGACGCAGAAGATCACCAAGGCCAAGCAGATGGTCGCTGCGGCCAAGCTGCGCCGTGCGCAGGCGGCCGCTGAAGCGGGCCGTCCCTACGCCGAACGTCTCGGCGCGGTGATGGCGTCGCTCGCGGGCAAGGTCTCGGGCGACAGCGCGCCGAAGCTGCTGGCCGGCACCGGATCGGACAAACGCAACCTGCTGGTGGTTGTGAACACCGACAAGGGCCTGTGCGGCGGTCTCAACTCCAACCTCGTCAAAGCCGCGAAGGCCAAGGCGGAAGAGCTGATCGGCCAAGGTAAAGAGGTCGATTTCTACCTCGTCGGTAAAAAGGGCCGCGCGCCCTTGAAGCGGGAATACGCGGACAAGATCGGCGGCGGCTACGACACATCGACGGTGAAGACGCCGGGCTTTGAAGAAGCCGACGCGATCGCCACCGAACTGATCGACCTGTTCAACGGCGGCATGTTCGATGTCGCGCATCTGATCTTCCCGACCTTCAAATCCGCGCTGGCGCAGGACCCGACGGTCAACCAGTTGATCCCGGTCCCCTCGCCCGACGGCTCTGACGACAGCGGCGCTGTGGTCGAATACGAGCCGGGCGAAGAAGAAATCCTTGAAGAGCTGCTGCCACGCTATGTGAAGACGCAGCTGTTCGGCGCGCTGTTGGAGCGCGAAGCATCGGAACAAGGCGCTTCGATGACCGCGATGGACAACGCCACGCGCAACGCGGGCGATCTCATCAACAAACTAACGATCCAGTACAACCGCAGCCGTCAGGCCGCAATTACGACCGAACTCATTGAAATCATTGCAGGCGCAGAAGCACTATGATCAAGAAACTCCTTATCCTCGCCCCGCTCGCTCTCGCGGCTTGTTCCGAAGCTCCGGCAGAAGAAGAGCCCAAGAAGCCGACCGCAAACGAAATGAAGGCCGCGCTTGAAAAGAGCGGTCCGAAGCTGCTTCCGCCCAACCGCGACACGTTCGCTGAGAAGTTCGCCGCCGCGTGCCCTTCCGCCAAGGAAGTCAATCTCGCCGAATGCCGCGCGCAAGGCATGGGTAGTCACGACTTCACCTGCAAGTACGGCCTCGGCAAGGATGAATATCTGCGCCACGAAGGCGTGCTTTCCGAAGTCGAAGGCGAATATGTCCTTCTCGAACCCGAAACGGTCTGCGCGCAAGGCGCGTAAGACACCTCAAAATCACTTCCAATCAGGAAACCCAACATGGCCACCGCACCCGCTAACCTGACCACCGCCGGCACGATTGCCCAGGTCATCGGCGCCGTCGTCGACGTGCAGTTCGAAGGCGAACTGCCGCCGATCCTCACCGCGCTTGAAACCAAGAACGACGGCAAGACGCTCGTTCTGGAAGTCGCGC